>JABEVI010000175.1 GCA_013044085.1 Steroidobacteraceae bacterium | reverse complement strand
TCAGTCCGAGCGCGGCGGCCGCGCGGGCCGCCGAGCGCAGCCGCTCGAGCTGGCGCGGGCGTTCGGCTCCGGCGGCCTCGGCGTAGGCGCCGGTGTGCAATTCGACGACCGGTGCGCCGGCGCGCACCGCCGCCTCCAGTTGAGCCGGCTCCGGATCGACGAACAGCGAGACCCGCACCCCGGCGGCGCCGAGCGCACCGCAGGCTTCGGCGATGCGCGCCTGCCCGGCGAGCACATCCAGACCGCCCTCGGTGGTGATCTCGCGGCGATTCTCCGGCACCAGGCAACAATCCTGCGGACGCGCCCCGCAGGCGATGCGCAGCATCTCGTCGGTGACCGCCATTTCGAGGTTCATACGCGTCTGCAGCGCCTCGCGCATCGCCGCGACATCGCGGTCCTGGATATGGCGGCGATCCTCGCGCAGATGCAGCGTGATGCTGTCAGCCCCCGACTGCTCGGCGCGCAGCGCCGCATGCAAGGGGTCCGGATAGCGCGAGCGGCGCGCCTGGCGCACCGTCGCGACGTGATCTATGTTCACGCCGAGCGTGATCGCCTTGACGAGCCCCGAGCTCATGCGCGCCGCCTGCGGTACATGCCGGCCATGATGTGCCGCGAATTGAGCGGTCGGCCCTCCAGGCAGACATCGATGGCGGCGCGCAGCACCCGCTTCGCATCGCGCAGGCTCTGCGGCCCGCTGAACGCTCCGGCATCGAGTTCGGCGAGGGAGCGCCCATAGACGGCATCCGGGGCCTCGGCGACGCACGCTCGCGCGCCGCGCTGCGGCTGAAAAAGGTAATGCATCTCAGGCTCGATCGGCCGGCCCTCATCGGTATGGGTCAACGACAAGCCGTAGCCGAGCGCCTCGAGCAATCCCTTCTCGAAGCGCCGCAGGCACGCCTCCTCGTCCGGGGAGTCACCGAGCGCGCTAATGGTCCCGGCATAGCCGTCGAAAATCGCCGGGTTCGGATCGCCACGCTCGGTCAGCTTCAACAACAATTCATTCAGATAGAAGCCGCTCATCAGCCGCCCCGGCGGCAGCGCGGCCGGCGGCCCGTCGATCTCCGCGCCGACGAGCCGGCATGCGTCCGTCACACCGGACCAGGAGACGAGCAGCCGCTGGAACGGCCGCAACACCGGCCCGAGCTTGGATTTCGGCCCGGCGACCCCGCGGGCGAAAAGACTGAGGCGGCCATGCTCGGCCGTGAACACCTCGAGGATGCGGCTCGTGTCGCGGTAGGCGTGGTGATGCAGCACGTACGCCGGCGTCAACCAGACGCGTCGCGACTCTCTCACGGCCGTTCGAACCCGAACTGTTTCAGCGCCATCTCGTTGTCGGCCCAATTCTCCCGGACCTTGACCCACAACTCCAGATGCACCGAACGTTGCCACAGGTCGGCGAGTTCGATGCGGGCGAGCCGGCCGATGTCCCGCAGCCGCTCGCCGCGCTGGCCGATCACGATCGCCTTCTGACCCGCCCGCTCGACCCAGATCACGGCATTGACGATCAGGCGCCCCTCCTCTTCGACGAAACGCTCGATCTGCACGTTGATCCCGTACGGCAGCTCCTCGCGCAGGCTCAAGGTGAGCTTCTCGCGGATCACCTCGGAGGCGTGGAACGGTTCATCGCGGTCGGTGAGCACCTCGGGTGCGAACGCCGGCGGTCCCTCCGGCAGACGCGATCCGACCAGTTCGACCAGCGGCTCGAGGTTGTCGCCGGTCTGCGCCGAGATCGGCACGATCGCCGAGGCGGGAATGCGCGCGGCGATATCCTCGAGAAACGGCAGCAGCCGGTCCTTCGGGTGCACGCGGTCGACCTTGTTGACGACGACGATCAACGGTTGCTTCATCCCGCGCACGCGCTCCCAGACCCATTCATCCTCGTGGGTGAAGCGCAGCGCCTCAATAACGAACAGCAACACGTCGGCATCCCGCGAGGAGCTGATCGCCACGCGGTTCATGTACTGGTTCATGATCCGCCGCGCCGTGGAGTGCAGGCCCGGCGTATCCACCAGCACGAGCTGCGCCTGCGGGCGGTTGACGAGGCCGAGAATGCGGTGGCGTGTGGTCTGGGGCTTCGGCGCGACGATCGATACCTTGCGGCCGACGAGCGCGTTGACCAGCGTCGACTTGCCGACGTTCGGCCGGCCGACGATGGCGACGAAACCACAGCGAAACGGTGTCTTGTTCATGACAGCTTGCGCCGGTCCGGCGGCAGCAACGCGAGCATGCGCTCGGCGGCGAGCTGCTCGGCGCGGCGGCGGCTCGCACCATCACCGTGGGTGGCGAGCGCGAGCGCCGTCACTTCGCAGCGCACCGCGAAGGACTGGTCATGCGGGTCGCCGCTGACCGCGGTCAGGGTGTACTCCGGCAACGCGATGGCACGCGCCTGCAGGACCTCCTGAAGGCGCGTCTTCGGATCCTTCAGCTCGGCGACGGCCGGCAGTTCGGCAAGACGCGCGCCGAGCAGGCGGCGCACGACCGCGGCGGTCGCCTCGAAGCCGGCGTCGAGGAACACGGCGCCGACGATCGCCTCGAGGGCGTCGGCGAGGATCGACACTCGCCGGTAGCCGCCGGTCTTCAATTCACCGCTGCCGAGCAGCAGATGTTCGCCGACGCCCCGCTGCGCGGCGATCTGGGCGAGCGTCTCGCCGCTCACGAGGGTTGCACGCTGGCGCGACAAGGCCCCCTCGTCGGCGCCCGGGAAGGCTTCATAGAGCATCAGGGCAACGACGCAGTTGAAAAACGAGTCGCCGAGGAACTCGAGGCGCTCGTTGTGCCGGGAGCCGGCGCTGCGGTGCGTGAGCGCCATCGCGCCCAGATCGGGATGTTTGAAGACATGTCCGAATTCCCTCTCCATCCAGGTCGCGAGTTCGGCCCCGGCGCGCGCGGCGTTCACCGTATCTTCACCGTCTTGTCGAAATGCGCCACCAGCGAGACGTTGCCGATGAACGGCACCTCATCGTCGTAGTCGACGTGCAGGGAGACCGAATCGTTGCCCTTCTCGATCTGCACATCGGTCGACTGGATGTTGCTGATGCCCTCGACCTCCCAGTGCCGCTCGAGCGCGCGCCGGATCGCCCAGTCGTCGGCGGCATCGCCCTTCATCTCGTTCGCGACCGCCACCATCGTGTGGCTGATGTTCATGTAGTTAAGATATACCGGGGTCAGCCGTACGCCCGCATAGACGAGCACCCCGGCCATTGCCAGGATCAGCACCAAACCGATGAAAGTCATCCCCCGCTGACGATGCCGCATGTGCAACTCCCTCGTGATGCGCTAGTGAATCAGATGACCGATCCGGCCCCACAGCGGACCGTCACGCATGTCCAGGTTCAGCCAAACGACGACCGCCTTGCCGACCAGGTTGGCCGCCGGCACGAAGCCGGGCGCGTCCGAATCACCCTGCCAGCGGCTGTCCTTGCTGTTGTTGCGGTTGTCGCCCATGAAGAAATAATGCCCCGGCGGCACGGTCCATTCGCCGGTCTTGACCGGCCCGTTCGCGAACATGATCCGGTGGCGGTGGCTGCCGAGCTGTTCCCAGGCCGTGCCGACTCCGGCGTAGTTCCATTGATCGTCCTTCGGCCCCTTATAGGTCGGTCCCGGGGTCTGCGGCACCGGCTTGCCGTTGATGTAGACCTGATCGTTGGCGTCGACGCGGACCCGATCGCCGGGCAGCCCGACGAGACGCTTGATGTAGTCGATCTTCGGATTCGGCGGCAGACGAAAGACGATCACGTCGCCGCGATGCGGTCTGCCGGTCGGCAGAATCAAGGTGTTGGTGACCGGCAGGCGCAACCCGTAGGCGAATTTCTCCACGAAGATGAAATCGCCGTCGTACAAGGTCGGCATCATCGAATCCGAGGGAATGCGGAACGGCTCGAACAGGAACGAGCGGATCACCAGCACGAGCAGGATCACCGGGAAGAACGAACGCGCGTACTCGACGGCGAGCGGATCGCGGATGTCGGCCTCGGAGGCGCCGGCCTGGCGGGCGAGGCTGAGCCTGCGGCGCCGGAAGACCAGCCGATCCACGCCCCAGATCACCCCGGCCAGCGCACCGCTGATCACCAGCATCAGGCTGAAGTCGACCGCCTCGTAGCGGAACATGCGCCACAAGGCGAGCGCCGCGATCGCGAGCAGCGCGTAACCGGCGATCCTCGGCAGCAAGGCCTCCTTGCCGCCGCTGCCTGTCGGATCGCGCCTCGGGCCCGACACCCAGCCGTCGTAAAGGATGACCCCGATGCACGCCAGAGCGGCGCACAACAACCCGATGATGAAGCGATTTCCGTCCGTCACGAAAACTCCCGAAGTTCCAGAGGATAACCCGATCAACCCGGCTTCTTGCCGACCCTCAGCACGGCGAGAAACGCCTCCTGCGGAATCTCGACCTGGCCGACCTGTTTCATGCGCTTCTTGCCCGCTTTTTGCTTTTCCAGCAGCTTGCGCTTGCGGGTGATGTCACCGCCGTAGCACTTCGCCAGGACGTTCTTGCGCATGGCCTTGACGCTTGCGCGCGCGATGATGTGACTGCCGATCGCCGCCTGCACCGCGACGTCGAACATCTGGCGGGGAATCAGCTCCTGCATCTTGTCGACCAGGTCCCTGCCCCTTGCGTAGGCGTTGTCCCGATGCACGATCAACGACAGCGCGTCCACCGCATCGCCGTTGATCAGCACGTCGAGCTTGACGAGTGGCGCCACCTGGAAGTGGCTGAATTCGTAGTCGAACGAGGCATAGCCGCGGCTCGCCGACTTCAGGCGGTCGAAGAAATCGAGCACCACCTCGGCGAGCGGCAGTTCGTACTGCAGGGACACCTGGCTGCCGAGGAAGAGCATTTTCTTCTGCACGCCGCGCTTCTCGCTACAAAGCGTCAACACCGCGCCGACGTGATCGGGCGGCACCAGAATGTTCGCCGTGATGATCGGCTCGCGCAACTCCGCGATGCGGTCCTGCGGCGGGAGCTTCGCCGGATTGTCGACCTCGATGACATCGCCGTCGGTGAGCAGGACCTCGTAGATCACCGTCGGCGCGCTCGTGATCAGGTCGAGGTCGTACTCGCGCTCCAGACGCTCCTGGACGATGTCCATGTGCAAAAGGCCGAGAAAGCCGCAGCGAAAACCGAAGCCGAGCGCGGTCGACACCTCGGGCTCGAAATGCAGCGCCGAGTCGTTCAATTTCAGCTTCTTCAAGGCCTCGCGAAACTGCTCGTAGTCGTCCGAACTGACCGGGAACATGCCGGCGAAGACGCGCGGCTGAACCTGTTTGAAGCCGGCGAGCGGCGCCGCGGCGGGCGCCGCGTCGAGCGTGATCGTGTCGCCGACCGGCGCGCCATCGATCTCCCTGATGCCCGCGATGACGAAGCCGACCTCGCCGGTGCCGAGTTCCTCGCGGGTGACCGGCTTCGGCGCGAAACGGCCCAGGCGGTCGATCTGGTGGCTGCGGCCGGTCGACATCACGCGGATCTTCGCGCCGGTCGAAAGCTTGCCGTGCATGACGCGCACCAGCGAGACCACGCCGACGTAGTTGTCGAACCACGAATCGATGATCAGCGCCTGCAACGGTCCGGCCGGATCGCCCGAGGGCGCCGGTATGCGCTTGACGAGCTGTTCGAGCAGTTCGTTGACGCCGAGTCCGGTCTTCGCGCTGACCAGCGCCGCATCCTCGGCCGGAATCCCGATGATCTCCTCGATCTCGTGGATCACCTTGGCCGGATCCGCCGAGGGCAGATCGATCTTGTTGATTACCGGCAGCACCTCGAGACCCTGCTCGAGCGCGGTGTAGCAGTTGGCGACGCTCTGCGCCTCCACGCCCTGCGCCGCATCCACCACCAGCAGCGCGCCCTCGCAGGCGGCGAGCGAGCGCGACACCTCGTAGGAGAAATCCACGTGACCGGGCGTGTCGATGAAATTCAGCTGATAGGTCTCGCCGTCCGCCGACTGGAACGAAAGCGTGACGCTCTGCGCCTTGATCGTGATGCCGCGCTCGCGCTCGAGGTCCATCGAGTCGAGCACCTGCGCCTGCATCTCGCGCGCATCGAGCCCGCCGCAAACCTGGATGAAGCGATCCGCGAGCGTCGATTTGCCGTGGTCGACGTGGGCGATGATCGAGAAATTGCGGATATTCTTCATCTCATCCGGGATTCGGGAAACCCCGGATTATACCGGTCATCGCGCCGTCGCGAGCGCTTTGTGCACTTCCTCGGGATCCAGCCGGCCGTGGCAGACGAGTTCGCCGCCGAACAGCAGCACCGGAATCTTGTGCCCGTAGCGGGCGCGCATCGCCGGATCCTGATCGACATCGAGCACGTCGACGGGGTGCGCGGCCGCGGCCGGCAGCCCGGCGAGCTCGGCGAGCATGCGCTCACAGAGATGGCAATGCGGCCGCGAGTACAGTGTGAAGCGCGCGAGCGGGCTCATCGGCGCCCGCTCAGCGAGGCAGCGGCGCCCACCGAATGTGCGATCAGTTCGACCGTCTGCGCCGGCACCTCGCCGACCGCCGTCACCTGGTGTCCCTGGATCACGGTCGAGAAGGCGAACCCGGCATCGAGCCGGGCAAGTCCCTGCATCTCCCGCGGGCCGGCGCCGCGCCGCGAGACGGCCGGCTGCGGCTCGACGAACACCGACACGGTCGCGAGGCCGTCGGAGTAGACCAGGTGCTCGGCCGGCCGCTGTGCCGCGCCGATCGTCTGGGCGCCGGCCGCCGCGAGGTGGAAGCCGGGCGGCAATTCGGCCGGCCGCAGCCGCTCCTCGGCGGCGCTCGCCTGTTCGGTCGGGCCCTGTACGATCCAGCGCATGCCGGCCGTCGAGACGTTCGGGCGCAGTTCGCTGTCGGGAATCGATTTGGGCATCCGCAAGCTGGCGAACAGGATCTGTTCGAGCATCCGGCCGCGCGCGTCGCTCATCTGCGTCTTCAGCGGCATCGCCGTCTTCCGATCGAGCCACAACCGGTAGCCGAAGCGGTATTGATCGCGCGGACTGACCTGGATCACCTTCACCGGCGTGCCGAGGATGCGCTCATCGGGCAGCGCCGAGATGCGATAGAACTTCTCCACGCCCGGTCCGAAGCGCGGTAGCGCGCTCAGCAAGGACGAATGGTTGGGCCGGGTCTCGACGAGCACTTCGTGCTTGTCGGGCAGGTAACAGGTCAGGCGGCCGTTGGCACTGCGGATGTACTCGCGGCCGGCGCCCTCGAGCGCCTGGAGCCGCTCGGTGATGTGGCCGTGCAGATTGCGGTGCACGATGCGCATCGCCTCGACACGGCCATCGCTCAAGTGGAAGAAGGTGCCGTCGTAGTTCCGGGTCCGCAGCGCCTGGCTCATCTTTTCGAGCCAGACGCGCGGACTGCGCGCGGCCGAGGCGAGCGGCGCGGTCGCAATCAGGGCGCAGAACACCGACAGCGGGATGAGCCGCGCGTCGTGCCCTTGCGCCCTCGTAATCATGGACCGTTGGACGGGCGCGCCGGCACCGCGACACTCGCCGCGGCCGCGGGAATTACCACACCGACGGCAGCCGGCGAGCGGTTCGCAGGTCCGGCGGTCTGCTCCGGCGCCGCGATCAGTCCCGACAACAGGCTGCGCCCGCCGAGAAAGGAACTGTATTCGCTGTGCGCAAAGACATAGTTTGTCAGCCGCGCAGGCGGCAAGGCGGCCGGCGCCTGCGGGATCGTCGTCGGCACCGTGTAGGAGAGGGCTTCGCGGTTGAGCTTGGCGAGCACCGGTGCCGGGGGACCCGAGGCGTCCATGACGGTCGGCGTATCGGCCCGCTGTTGCAGGGCAAAAACCGCGACCACCGCGACCACCGCGGCAACCCCGGCGCTCGCCGCATGTCGCCAAAGCCGCTGGCGTCGCGCGCGCCATCGCCCGGCGCGCGCAAGCGGCGCCTCGGCATCGATCGCGCTCGCGACCCGGGCGGCGAGGCCGCGCGACAGCGCCGCGCCGCTCGCGCCCCGGCAGAGCTCGCCGATCATCGCGTAGCGCCCGAAGGCCTCGCGAAGCGCGGCATCGCGCGTCAAGCGCTTCAACAGCAGTTCGGTTTGCGCGCGCGGCAACTCGCCGTCGAGGAACGCGGAGATCTGTTCACGTATCTGTTCGCTCATGGCTCCTCAGGGCGGCCCAAGCCGGCGTCAAAAATGGGGCGTAGTTTCTTGTCGATCGCTTCGCGCGCCCGGAAGATCCGGGAGCGCACGGTACCCACCGGGCAGTCCATCGACTGCGCGATGTCCTCATAACTTAATCCCTCGAGTTCACGCAGCACGATCGCGGTGCGCAAATCATCGGGAAGATTCTCGATCGCCCGATTGACCGTTTCACGGATCTCGTCGGTCAACAGCAGCGCTTCGGGGGTTTCGGACTCGGAAAGACGGGCATTCAAGTCGTATTGCTCGGGGTCCTGCAGATCCAGGTCATACTCCATCGGACGGCGCTTGTTCGCGACCAGCGCGTTCTTCGCGGTATTGATCGCGATCCGGTAGAGCCAGGTATAAAAAGCGCTGTCGCCGCGGAAGGAGTGCAACGCGCGATAAGCCTTCACGAACGCCTCCTGCGCGATGTCCTCGGCCTCGGCGTTGTCGTGCACATAACGCATGATCAGCTTCAACACCTTGTGCTGGTAGCGCAACACCAGTAGATCGAATGCCGCCCGTTCGCCCCGCTGAACCCGCTCCACCAGCGTCAGGTCGCTCTCCTCAACCGTCATTCGCGGCCCCGTGCCGGCGGGCATCCAAGCCAGCCTGTGCTCATAGACCGGACGAGCTGACGAAAGTTCGCATATCTTTGCACTTGGCGCGGCTCGAGTGTGAACGGGTGCACAGGAAGCGATTCTAGCAGCGGCCGGCCGC
>JABEVI010000174.1 GCA_013044085.1 Steroidobacteraceae bacterium | reverse complement strand
GCGCGCGGCGGCGGAGGCGAAGTCGAAGATCGTGCCATAAGCGTCGAAGACACAGGCGCGAATGCCTTGGAGCCGGCTCATTTCACGGTTCCCCGGATCGGATAGGCTTTGCGGTCGAGATCGGGGCGCAGGAACGGCGCGTTGGCGATGTCGACCAGATGCAGAACGCCTTGGGGATTGACGACGAACAGCGCCGGCTCGGGGAAACGATGGTCGGTCTCCTGCGCCGAGCCGGCGCATCGTTGCCTCATCCATACCGTAGAGCAGCGCGAACTGTACCTTCGACGCCTCGGCAGTGAGTCGGGTCTGCGCTTGGCTGTCGGCGGAGACGGCGGCGACGCAGACGCCGAGAGCCGCCATGGCCTCACGTCTTTGCTCGATTTCCGCGAGGTAGGACTTGCATATCGGGCAAAGCTGACCGCACATGACGAACATTGCTGCCACCTGCCAGAGGTGCCAGAAGTAATATCGCGGCCATCGAGTTGCTTGAAGGTGACGGGGGTGAAAGGCTGGCCGGCATTAGGTTTGCTCATCGTGTCCATGGGGACTTCTCCGGTCATGCTTTCGCTCCCGGGTGGTTGGTGGCCGACTTGTCGAACAGAGACCTGCGCAGGTCGATCATCGGTGGCGTCCTTTGTTCTTGAGTTTCTGCAGCTTGGGAAGACTTGCGACGGCGTGGTCGGCCAGCGCGCGCGCAGCCGCGGCGCAAAGGCGGGCTAGACGCTCGGCCAAGCCTTCGCCTGCGTCAGATCGCGCAGCGACGTTCCGGCATGGCCATGCTGCCAGAACACGCCGATCGCGCGTTCGGGGCATCGGTCTTGCTCAAATAGAAACCGCGTAATCTATCGCCTCCGTGGGAGACCGAACATGCATAAGCTTCACCTCTGATCATGGAGGGATTGCGTTCCGGGACGAAGGCGCCGATGACCGCGCATGACCGTAACGATGTCCGCAGCCAATGGGAACACGTTCACGAAGCATCCGGCCAGCCATTCGATCTCGCCTTCTGGGACCGCGAGCGCTTCGTCTACGACACCGAACCGCCGAGCCGCGACGTGACGGACGCTGACACGCTCGCGGCCCTCGCCGCCGAGCCTGGCGTGGATGCTACAACCTTTCGCGATTATGCGGTCGACCGGCATTCAGGGGTTCCCGACACTGATCGCCGGCCAAGGCGACGACAATCAGTACGAACTCGTCACCAACGGATTTCAGCCCGGAGGGCGCATCCTCCCGGCGCTCGAGCAATGGTTCTGCAAGGACGCGACAACCCCGTCCGCCGAAGCCGGCTCGGCCTGTCCATCAGGATGACTTGGCATCGCCCAGCCTCGAGACTCGCCCTGCGGAAGACTCACCCTGTGCTTGCCGATGCGCAGCCTGCGCACCAGCGCAAAATGGCTGCCGACGCACAGCAATAGTCCGCCGCCGGCCAAAGCCCAGCCCACCCACACCGACCAAACGCCCAACGAGATGAGGGCCGGGACGCCCGCGGACATTCCGAGCGCTCCCGGCAACCAGATAAATTGTTGAATATAGGGGGTCCATTTGCGCAGCCCGTCGGGATCCGCGGCGTGAACCTCGGGATTGAATTTTTCATCGGACAGATCGAAAAAGATCAGGCAGTACAGGCTCACCACCAGCATCGGCAGCGGCAGATCGATGCCAACCCGCGGAAACAGCCGATTCACGACTGCGGTCAGCAAAAAAACGAGACTGCCCGGAAACACGCCGATCGCCGTCAGCCTCAACGCCAAGGCGTGCACCCCGATGGGAAGCAGCCGCAGCGTATTCATGGCGCCGCGGCGCAGCCAAGTCAGACGCATACTGACCATCAAGACGACCGATAGATAGGCGATCCGCAGGAACGCGACGGCGGCGACCCCCGGGAATGCCCATCGCAGCAGCGTGATAGCGCCCAGGCAGAGCAGGGCGAAGATCGCCGTTCTTCGGGCCAGGGGCCAGAGGAGCACCCGCCACCCGCCCCGGCTCATCAGGGTTCTCGCCGTCGCTGCGGGGATGTCCGGCCAGTGCAAGGTATTCGCAAACCGCGCGTGCACGGCGGAGGCCGCCAGCAGACTCCAGCCGACGGCGATGGCGAGCCAGGTGTAGGGCTGTGCCGCCGGGCTGAGCAGCGGCAACCCCAGGGCAAGCGTGATGCCCAGTGCCGTGATCGCCAGCAATGCGCTTCGAGTCTGAAATCCGCGGGCCCGCATCACCCGTCGATGCGGTACGAGAGCCGGGATTGCGAGAACCGCCCAGACGGCGAGCACGGATTCCACGGCCACGGCGGGCGATGGCGTGCTCCACCCGACCTGTCGATGGTCGATCCAGACCGCAGCGAAGCACAGTGTGCTCAAGAGTCCGGGCACGCCCGCCGTTGTCCACCAGCGAAATGCCGCCGCGTCCCGGGCCGTCAGGGGCAGGCTTCGCCACACGAGGTTGCCGGGATCCATGGCGGTGAGCGCGCCCGCAACGCCGATGAGCAGGCCGACCAGCGGGAGGTGTTGACCATGCAGCATCCAAATCATCGATATCACGAACAACTGCAGCACCACCAAGGGTAGCCAGACAAGCACCGAGCGGCGCAGATGGTCCTTCAACAACCTGAGCACCAGAGCGTTCATCCGACACTCAGCCGCGGCCACCACCCTGCGCGCTCGCTTGTGCCGCGGATGATGCCGAGGAAGAGTTCCTCCAGGGTCAGCGGCGTCTCGCTCAGCACCTCGATACCGCAGGCGGCGAGCGCCGCGGTGCTCACGGCGTTCCGATCCACCAGCAACCGTGCGCGATCGCCGTGCTGATCGAGAATGCTGACGCCAGGGACGGGGCCGCCTCGAGCGCCCTTCCATCGCGCCTCCATCTGGCGGTAGCGCTCGAGCAGTTCATCCATGCGCCCACTGGTCAACAGCCGGCCGCGATCGATGATGGCCGCATGATCCGCGAAGCGTTCCAGATCGGTGAACTGATGGGATGAAATGATGATGGTGCGTTCTTCGCACCGCATGAAACCGAGCAATTCGGCGAACAATTGCCGGCGGGCAATCGCGTCCAGCCCCAGGGTGGGTTCATCCAGGATCAACAGTTGCGGCTCCCTCGACAAGGCCAGAATCAGGGCAAGTTTGATCCGCGCGCCGAAGGACAGCTCGGCGACGCGCTCATGACGATCAAGGCCGAACTCGCGCAGCAAGCGTTCGCAGCGCTCGACATTCCAGTCCGGATAGAAGCCGCGCACGAAGTCCACCACGTTGCCGACCGATCCCCAGGCGCGATAATCCATGTCCGGACTGACGTAAGCCGTCAGGCGCTTGATTTGCACCTCGTCGGCCGCGAGCTCGTGGCCGAGCACTTCAATGCGGCCCATATCCGGCCGCCCCACACCCATCAACAGGTTGAGCGCGGTCGACTTTCCCGCGCCGTTCGGCCCGACGAGGGCGTAGATGGCGCCGCGGGGAACGCTCAAACTCAAAGGCCCGAGCGTGAAGTCGCCGCCGATGCGCCTGCGGACGGTTTGGAAATCAACGGCTGGCGTGTTCATACGCAAACTCCTGCCTGTCAATCGTCAATTGTCGAAGAGAGCAAATGCAGCTCCTCGCGCATCATCTTGAGCATCTCCCGGCTCGTCAGGCCCGCTTCTTGCCCCGCGCAAACGG
>JABEVI010000173.1 GCA_013044085.1 Steroidobacteraceae bacterium | reverse complement strand
GCCGCCGGCGTGAACCGGCTGTCGCCGAGGCACGACAACTTGCCTGTGCGATGAGCGGCGGCACAATCGTGCTTGCAAGCGCTAGCCGCGGTGCGTGCCCGGCCGCCATGAAGGAGACCTTCCCATGCAAAGTTCCAACTTGCGGGGCCTACGCCTCGCGCTGATCGGTTTCGGCGCCTCCTTGCTCGCGGCGTGTGGCGGTGGCGCCGGCGGTGGACTGTCCGGTGCCGCGCCTCCCGGCATGGCCGCACCGACAGCATGCACGAATTGCGGCGGCGCGCTGGTGACGCTCACCGATGCGCCCGGTGATTTCCTCAGCTACATCGTCAATGTCGTCTCATTGCAGCTGACTCGCGCGGATGGCACGACCGTGCAGACCTTGCCGATGACGACGACGGTCGATTTCTCGCAGTTGGCGAACCTGTCGGAGATCGTCAGCGCCGCGCAGGTCCCGGCGGGCAGCTATGTGTCGGCATCGATCACGCTCGATTATTCATCGGCGACGATCGTCGTCGACAACGGCAGCGGCGGGGTGACGATCGCGGCCAATCAAATCATCGACGGTCAGACGATGCAGCCGCTCGTCAAACCGAATTCGACGATGACCTTGTCCTTGTCCTTGCCGGCGGGCGCCCCGCTCGTGGTCACTCCGGGAACGGTCGCGAACCTCGCGCTCGATTTCAACCTGGCGGCATCGAACGCCATCACCCCGTCGACCACGAATCCGAGCACCGTCACGGTCAATCCGGTGCTGACGGGCAGCCTCGTTCCCGATCAGTCCAAACAGATCCGCGTGCGCGGCAGCCTCGTCTCCACGGACGCGACGGCGGGTACCTACACGGTCGACGTGCATCCGTTCGATGACGACAGCGGCAACAGCGGCCAGTACACGGTCGCGACCACGCCCACGACCAGCTTCACGATCAACGGGGTGAATTACACCGGAGCGGCGGGTCTCGCCGAACTCGCGACAAATCCGGCCTCGACCATGACCGTCGCCTACGGCACGCTCGACAAGACGACCATGGCCTTCACCGCGACGAACGTGCAGGCCGGTTCGAGCGTCGTCGGAGCGAGCCGCGACGGCATCCAGGGATCGGTGCTCGCACGCTCCGGCGACACGGTGACCCTCGCCGATGACGATGTAATGCACGCGCAGCTGGCCAACGACATGCATTACGTGCCCCAGGTCATCGCGACGATCGGCAGCGGTACGACGGTCACGGAGCTCGGCCGGAGCGGTGCGTACAACATCCAGGACATCTCGGTCGGACAGCGGGTTCAGTTCACGGGCAAGCTCGCGACCGACGCCTCCGGGAACGCGACGCTCGACGCGAGTACCGGCAGCGCGATGCTGCTGCCGACCCGGATCACGGGCACCGTCGGCACAGTCGGCGTGGGTTCCCTGACGCTCGCACTGCAGTCGATCGACGGCCAGCCGGCGGCGAGTTTCAATTTTTCCGGCACCGGTTCCACGAGCGCGCAGGACGCGCTCGCCGCCACCTACGTGGCCGTCCTCCCGGCGGCGCTGTCGACGAGTTCCCTGACGCCGGGCACGACGGTGAGCCTGCAGGGCTTCGTCGCGCCGTTCGGTTCCGCACCGCCCGATTTCAACGCGACCACGGTCGTCGACTTCGGCAACGCGCAGGCGGAGGTCGCGATGCACTGGCCGGCGCCGGGCGAGATCGCGCCGTTCGCGATTCTGACCGATGCGCAAGCCTCCATCGGTCCTGGCATGCTGACGGCGGCCGATGAGTTCAGCATGCATTCGGCGTTAACCGAGATCCATGCGCCGCTGTTGTCCGTGGGCCTGACCTTGACACCGGATATGGCGGCGTCGAATCCGAAATTCGTGATCATCCACCAGGTCTCGGAGAAGGCGAATTCCTACACGACATTCAATGATTTCGTCACGGCGCTGATCGCCGAGCTTAACGGCACCACCGGCATGGTCGGCTTGGCAGCCGCGGGTCCTTACGATGCCGCGACCAGCACGATATCGGTCGATCAGATGATCGTGATGATGAACGACTGAGGCATGCCGTTTAGAACGGCTGCATGCGCTCGAGCGTGCGGTCGCGGTACACGAACTGGTGCCAAAGGCCCATGGCCGCGTGCAGTCCGGCGAGGATCAGGATGAGATTGCCGCCGACCTGGTGGATCTCGCTCACCGGCCCGATGCGTCCCCTGACCGCGGCCGCGATCGCCGGGATGTGCAGTCCGTAAAGGTTGATCGGCACGCCGAGCCGGGAGGCCGCGTACCAACCGGTCAAGGGCACCGCCACCAGCAGAAAGTAGAGCGCGGCGTGGCCGAGTTTCGCCGCAAGCACCAGCCTGGGACCACCTGAGGCCAGCGCCGGCGGCGCGCCGCCCGCCAAGCGCGCGATCAAACGCGGCAAGACCAGCGCCAGCACCGCCAGGCCGCAGGCGAAATGCAGCACCGGCGCGTGTGCGCGCACCGAGTGGCCGCCCACGCTGACCAGATAGGCGATGAGAACCAGCACCGCGGTCGACCAATGGATGGCGATCAGCAGTTTTGAGTATCGGCGGATGTTTTCCGGCATCGGGGCTTCCTGAGTCAACGGTGCTAGGGGGTGCGGCGCCTGCGCACGGGTGGCTTCGATTCCGGACCCGGTTCGGGTGTCCAGGGCGCGCCGAGCCGCTCCTCAATGTAACGTCTCAACAACCGTCGTACCACCTGCGAGGGGACCGCATCTTCCTCCGCGCAAAGTCTTTCGAACACGGCCTTCTTGCGAGGGTCGATCAGCACGGTCAGCCGGGCGGTGCGGTTTTCCTGGGACACATGAGAATATTATTATAATGTGATTATAATACAAGGCGAATCTGGCATGCGTTCAATGCTCATAGGGATGATCCTCGGACCGTGACAGCGATGGCCGCCTCTCCGCTCGACGCGATCCTCGCGCTGCTCGCCGCCTGGATCCTCATCGGTCTGGGCGGACTCGTGCGGCCGATGAGTCTGCGGATCGCCGGGCGAACCCTGTTCCCGCTCGGCGCGCTGTGCGGCGTGGCGATCGCGATGGTCGCCGCGGCAAGTCTTTCGATGGCGACCGAGCGGATGCAACTGCCCATCGGTCTGCCGCAGCTGCCGATGCATCTGCGGCTCGACCCGTTGTCGGCGGTGTTTTTGTTCCTGCTTGGCTCGGCATCGGCGGGTATCTCGCTGTTCGGTGCCGGCTATTTCCGCTCCGGGCAGGGCACCGCCCCGGGGCTGCTGTGCTTCCAATACCACCTGTTCCTCGCGAGCATGGGGTTCGTGCTGCTCGCCGACGATGCCTATACCTTCATGGTCGCCTGGGAAACCATGGCGCTGTCCTCGTATTTCCTCGTGATCTCCCAGCATCGCATCGCGGAGATCCGCCGGGCCGGCTTCTTGTATCTGTTGATGGCCCATTGCGGGGCGCTCGCGATCCTGCTGTGCTTCGGCGTGATGCAGGGCGGCAGCTGGCATTTCACCTTCGATGCAATGCGTGCGGCGCATCTGTCGCCGGCCTGGGCGGGCGTCGCCTTCCTGCTCGCGCTCGCCGGCTTCGGGGCGAAGGGGGGGCTCGTGCCCCTGCACGTCTGGCTGCCTGAGGCGCACCCGGCGGCGCCCTCGCCGGTGTCGGCGTTGATGAGCGGCGTGATGTTGAAGATGGCCGTCTATGGAATGCTGCGCGTCGTCTTCGATCTGCTGGGCGGACTCGCCTGGTGGTGGGGGCTCGTGCCGGTCGCGCTTGGATTGTTCTCGGCGCTTTACGGGATCGTGTTCGCGGCGGCGCAGACCGACATGAAGCGCCTGCTCGCCTACTCCTCGATCGAGAATGTCGGCATCCTGTTCACGGGCAT
>JABEVI010000172.1 GCA_013044085.1 Steroidobacteraceae bacterium | reverse complement strand
GCGAATAGAACAGTCCGCCGAGCGTGCCGGCGAACAACAGGCCGGCTTGGGCGGGGTCCTCGCGCACCACCATCACCGAAGCGTCAGGCAGGCCGGTGCCGATCTTCCGCCAGGAACGGCCATAGTCTGTGGTGCGGTAGGCATAAGGCCGGTCATCGCCGAGCAGGTGTCCGTCGAAGCTCGCGTAGGCGGTGCCGGCGTGGAAAGGCGAGGCGGTCACGTGATAGACGCGCGCCCACCGCGGTGCGCCGCCGGGCGTCACCTTGCTCCAGTGCGCGCCGCCATCACGGGTAACCCAGACCAGTCCGTCGTCGCTGCCGGCCCAGATCACCTGCGGATCGCGCCGCGACAGCGCGAGCGACTGCAGCGTGTCGTAGGTTTCCGCACCTGACAGGTCCTTGTTCACAGGCCCCCCGGTTGGGCCCTGTTTGCTCTTGTCGTTGCGCGTCAGATCCGGGCTGATCACCTTCCAGTGCCGGCCGCCGTCGGTGCTATGGAAGACGACATTGCCGCCGAGATAGACGTCGTTGGCGCTTGCCGCCGACACCGCGATCGGCGTGGTCCAGTTGAAGCGGTATTTCTGGTCGGCCATCGTCTTGCCCGACAGCAGCGAGCCGACGAGGATGTCCTTGACGTAGGGATTGATCGAACGCGAGCGATGGGTGAGGCGGTCATAGCGCGTGGCATTGCCGTCGTCGGTCGTGGCGTAGATGAGGTTGGAGTCGCCCGGCGCGGGTATCACGTATTGACCGTCACCACCGGCGACGTCGAACCAGTCCTGGTAACCGACCACGCCGCCGCGGCGGTAGTCGCTCGAAGCGCCGCACCAGGCATCGTTGTCCTGCAAGCCGCCGCACAACAGGTAGGGCGTGCGGGTGGTGCCGGCCGCCACCTGGTAGAACTGCTCGATCGGCAGGTTGTCGAGATAGCGCCAGTGCTTGCCGGTGTCGAGCGACAGATACACGCCGCCATCGTTGCCCTGAATGATCCGGCGCGGATTCTTCGGGTCGATCCAGATGGCGTGGTGATCGACGTGCACGCCCTTGTCGGCGTAGAACACGGTCTTTCCGCCATCCTTGCTTTCCATCATCTTCATCGACAGCAGGAACAGCCGATTGGCATCGTTCGGCATCACCGCGAGCTGGGTGAAATAGAACGGGCGTACGTCGTTGTCATGGTCATTGCTCACCTTGGTCCAGTGGCTGCCGAGGTCGTGCGAGACCCACAGCACGCCGCCCTTGGCTTGGATCACGGCGTACACGGTTTCCGGCGCACTCGGGGCGAAAGCGATCGCGCTGCGGCCGATGGCGCCCTTGGGCAGTCCCTTGTGCAGTCGCTTCCAGGTGAGCCCGCCGTCGGTGGAACGGTACAGGCCGCCCGATTTGCCGCCGCTCACCAGCTTCCAAGGCCGCCGTTGCAGCGGCCACATGCCGGCGATCAGCACCTTGGAGTTGCCCGGCTCAAAAGCGATGTCGGCGCAGCCGGTGTGCTCGTTCAGATACAGCACCTTCTGCCAGTGCGCACCCCCATCGGTGGTCATGAATACGCCACGTTCAGGGCCCGGCTTCCATACGTTGCCGGCCGCGCACACGAACACGTCCTCGGGATTCTGCGGGTTGACCACAATGGCCCCGATCTGACCCGCATCGTGAAGGCCCTTGTCCTGCCAGGTCTTGCCGCCGTCGGGCGAGAAGTAGAGGCCATCGCCGTTCAGGATGTCGTTACGCGGGTTCGCTTCGCCGGTCCCGACCCACAGCCAGTTCGGATTGCCAGCCGCCAACGCCAGCGCACCAATCGATTGCGTCGGCTCGTGATTGAAGATCGGCGTCCAGCTGTCACCGCCGTCGATCGTCTTCCAGACCCCGCCACCGGCGGCACCCACGAAGTAAAGATCCGGATCCCCCGCGACCCCGACGACGCTGGTCACGCGCCCGCCGGCCACTGCCGGGCCGATGTTTCGAAAGACCAGGTGATGAAACGGGCCGTGCGGTGGCGTTGCTCGGCTCGGCTTGGCCAGAACGTCAGGGGCCGTGACCACGAGAGGCAGGCAGAGTGCGAGCGACAGAATCAATGGCTTCACGGCGGGCTCCATCGGTAATCGTGGCTATCCGCGAAACCGGCATCGGCTCCGCACCGGGCGCGATTGTCGCTCTTTACGCCATCGCTTGCCATGGCGAGGAGTATCGGCATATAAGATTCTCATCATGACCGAGGAACAGGTCGGGAATGCGCACACGGCGAGCGCGCTGACGCGCGAGTTGATGTTGCGTGATTCGCTGCGCGCGGCCGGCGTCGGCTGGTGGCAGGTGGACTTGCGCGAGGATCGGATGAACTGGTCCGACACCCTGCTTGCGATCTTCGGCGTCGATGAGTCCGCCGTCACGGGCAGCTATGCCCAATATCGCTCGTTCGTGCATCCCGAAGACGGCGCACGTGTGGCGCGTGCCGACCCCGTGTGCCGTCCCACGGCGGACGGTGACCAGGGCGGGGAACTCGAGTACCGGATCGTGCGGCCGGACGGCGGGATCCGGCACGTGCGCGAGCGCGGCGAGGTTCGCCGCGACCGAAACGGTTCGGCGGTGTCCGCCGCGGGCATTCTCTACGACGTCACGGAGCAAAGGCTCGCCCAATTGGAGTTGGCCCGCAGCACGCGTGCGCTGCAGATGATCCGTCGGTGCAATACGGCGGTACTGCGTGCGCAAAGCGAATCGGTGTTGCTGGAGGAAGTCTGCCGGATCGCCGTCGACATCGGCGGTTATCGGATGGCGAGCGTGCACTTCGCGAGCGATGATCCGCAGCGCTCGCTCGTGCTCGCCGGGCATGCGGGCCACGAGGCCGGCTACTTCAGCGAGGTCGCAATTTCCTGGTCGCCTGAACGACCCGAGGGCAATGGTCCGGCCGGACGCGCGATGCGCAGCGGGCTCGCGGTCGAAGTCACTGACGTGGATACGGATCCGCGTTACGCGCCGTGGGCGGCGGCGGCCCGCAAGCGGGGCTACCGCAGCGTGATTTCGCTGCCGCTGCGCTCGCACGAGCACAACCTCGGAATCTTCGGGCTCTACAGCGCGGAGGCGCGTGGTCTCGCACCCGCGGAGATCGAACTGCTGCACGAACTCGCGGAGGATCTTGCGTTCGGGATCGTGGGTCTGCGCCTCAAGGCCGAACGCCAGCGGATGATCGACACGGCGACGATGATCTCGCACACGGCATCGAGCAGCACCGGATCGGCCTTTTTCGAGAAGCTTCTGCAGGCGCTGCTGCGCAGTCTGGGCGCACAGGCGGGCTTCATCTCCGCGGATCACACCGATGCCGAGGGCTGGGTCTCGCCGATCTGCGCCGTCGTCGACGGGGAAGTGTTGCCGCGTCTGCGCTATGCGTTGAGCGGCACGCCCTGCGAGGACATCCGCGAGGGCGAGGATCTGGTCATCGAGCGCGATGTTTGCGTGCGTTATCCGCGCTCCAGCGCGCTCGCCGCGCTGGGTGCGCAAGCCTACGTCGGCCGGGGCCTTTTCGACTCGACGGGGGCGCGCATCGGCACGATCTTCATCCTGTATCGCGAACCGCTGAGGCAGCGCGCGCTGGCGGCGAGCATGTTGCGAATCTTCGGCGAGCGTGTCGTGGCGGAGATCGTCCGGCAGCGTGACGAGGGGCGGGTTCGCGAGCAGGCGCTGCTGCTAGACAAGGCACAGGACGCAATTTTCGTGCGCACGCTCGATGAGCGCGTCGTTTATTGGAACCAGGGCGCGCAACGGCTCTACGGCTGGAGTGCGGCCGAGGTGCAAGATCGTTGCGTGCTCGACTTCAAGGTGGCGGATGCGGCCGCCTTTCGCGCGGCCAGCGAGCAATTGCGCCGCGATGGCGAATGGCTCGGGGAACTCGAGGAGAAGTGCAAGGACGGCAGCCATGTCGTCGTCGAATGCCGCTGGACCTTGGTGATCGGCGACGATGGCGCCCCGCAGAGCATTCTCGCGATCAACACGAACGTCACCGAGCGCAAGCTCGCGGAGGCGCGGCTCGCGCAAAGCGAGGCACGAGCCGCGCACGCGCAGAAGCTCGAATCGATCGGACAATTGACCGGCGGCATTGCCCACGATTTCAACAATCTGTTGACGGTGATCATCGGCAATTCGGAGGAGCTGAGCGAGCGGCTGCGCGATCGGCCGGAGCTTGCCACGCTCGCGCGCATGGTGCAGTCCTGCGGCGAACGCGGCGCGGAGCTCACGAGCCGCCTGCTCGCCTTCGCGCGCCGGCAGGCGCTCGAGCCGAAACGCATCGATCTCGGCGAAGCGGTCGAGGGGATGCTCGCACTGATCAGACGCACGCTCGGCGAACACATCCGCATAGAGAACTTCGTCGACGGCGGTGTCTGGGCTGTGAATGTCGACCCGAACCAGTTGGGACTCGCGATGCTCAATCTCTGCATCAATGCCCGGGATGCGATGCCGGACGGCGGGCGCCTCATGATCGAGATCGCCAACGTGGTCATCGGCGAGGACTATGCGGGGGCGGGTTTCGACATCGCCACCGGCGAGTACGTGATGATCGCCATCACGGACACCGGCTGCGGCATCCAGACGGCGGATCTGCCGCGGGTGTTCGATCCGTTCTTCACCACCAAGGCGCCGGGCAAGGGGACCGGTCTGGG
>JABEVI010000028.1 GCA_013044085.1 Steroidobacteraceae bacterium | reverse complement strand
CGGCGCCCAGCAGGATTCGGGTGCGTTGATGCTGCCGAGTCGGACGATATCGAGCGACGGCATCGCGATGCCGCAGTTTCACGAGATCCGGCCGGGCGGAGAGAACGGCATGATCGCGCCGGATCCGCGCGATCCGAACCGGGTGTACGGCGGTCATGTGCGCCGCCTGGATCTGCGCACGCAGCAGACCCGCGCGGTCGATCCGACGCTTGCCTATCCGGGGATCGACCGGGCGACCTGGACGTTACCGCTCGTGTTCTCGCCGAAGGATCCGCGACGCCTGTATTTCGCCAACCAGCGTTTGTATGAGACGCGCGACGGCGGCGGGCACTGGGCGCGGATCAGTCCGGACTTGACGCGTGCGGATCCGCCGATCCCGCCGAATCTGGATCCGGCGACGATCGCCGACAACCTCGGCTCAGGGCCGCGGCGCGGTGTGATCTACAGCATCGCGCCGTCGCGCACCGATGCCGACGAATTGTGGGTCGGAACCGACGACGGCCGGGTCTGGCGCAGCCGTGACGACGGCAAGCACTGGCGCAACGTGACGCCGCCGGGCCTCGGTGCCTGGTCGAAGATCGCCGCGATCGACGCCTCGCATTTCGACGCGCAAACGGCCTATGTCGCGGTGGACCGGCACCGGCTGGACGATGATCGGCCGTACATCTACCGCACCCACGACGGCGGCAAGAGCTGGAAGCTGATCGTCGCCGGCATCGGTGCCGAGGATTTCGTCAACGTCGTCCGCGAGGACGACCATCGGCCCGGGCTGCTGTATGCCGGCACCGAACACGGTGTGTACGTCTCCTTCGACGACGGCGATCACTGGCAGAGCCTGCGTTTGAACCTGCCGGTCACCTCGGTGCGCGACATCGACGTGCATGGCGAGGATCTGGTGATCGCGACTCACGGGCGCGGATTTTGGATTCTGGATGACGCCGCACCGCTGCGTCAGTTGACGCCCGCGGTCGCCGCCGCCAACGCCTGGCTGTTCCGGCCGGCGCCGGCGATCCGTCTACGCATGCCGGATTTCATCGGTACGCCGATGCCCGCTGAGGAGCCGAAGGCGAAGAATCCGCCGGACGGCGCCTATATCGATTATTTTCTGCGGCACGCGGCCCCCACGCCGATCACCCTCACCATCCGCGATGCCCATGGCGCCCTGGTGCGGCGCTGGTCGAGCGCGGACGCGGCCGCCAAGCCGGATCTCGCGACCATCGATTTCGCCCCCGAATGGGCGCCGGCGCAGGCGCGGCTGTCGGCCGCCGCCGGTGCGCATCGCTTCGTCTGGAACTTCCGCTATCCGCCACCGGCCGGCCTCGGCGCGCAGGATGCGGTCTGGGCGCCGCCCGGAAGCTACCGTGCGATCCTGCGTGTCGGCGGCGAGCGGCTGAGCCGCCCGCTGCGCATTCTCGCCGATCCGCGCGTGCACCTCGATGCCGCGGCCTTCGCGGCGCAGTTCCGGCTTGCGACGCGGATCGACCGGCTGCGTGGTGAGGTCGCCGGAGCGCGCCGCGAGTTGCACGGCGTGCGTGCTGCGCTGCTCGCCGCGCGCTCGCACCATGGCGAGGCTGGCAGGGCCGGACTCGACGCGTCGCTCGCGAAGGTCGCGGCCCTCGAGGGAGGCGTCCCGCCGGTGAATCCGGCGAACGACTATGGGTTTCCGCCCACCTCGATCGACAGCCTCGAGTTTCTCGGTTCCTCGCTGCAGGCCCTGTTCGCCGCCGTCGACGATGCCGACGCCGCACCGAGTGCCGATGAGCTGACGGGCTGGCGGCGGCTCGAGCCCATCGCGGTCCGGGTCCTCTCGGCCGAGCGCAGCTTTGTCGACCATGATTTGCCGGCCGCGAACCGTGCGCGCCGCGCCGCCGAATGATGCCGGCGTAGACGGCGTGCGCTCGATACTGATCGTCTATCACTCGCAGACGGGCGGTACGCGGCAGATGGTCGAGGCCGCGCGACAGGGCGCCGCCGAGGCGGAACCGGCACTCGAGGTGCGGCTGCGGCATGCCGACTCGGCGGGGAGCGGGGATCTTCTGGCGGCCGACGGCTATCTGTTCGCGACGCCGGAGAATCTCGCGGCGATCAGCGGGGTCGTCAAACACTTCTTCGACCGGACCTATTATGCGGTGCTCGAGCGCATCGTCGGGCGTCCCTACGCGGCGATGGTGTGTGCCGGCAGCGATGGCAGCAATGCCGCCCGGCAGATCGAGCGGATTGCGACCGGTTGGCGCCTCGAGCCGATCGCACCGCCACTGATCGTCTGCACCCGGGCGCAGACGCCGGAGCAGATCCTGGGCGCGAAGCAGATCGGCGAGGCGGATCGACAACGCTGCCGCGAACTCGGCGCGACCCTCGCCTCCGGCATCGCGCTCGGGATTTTTTGAGCCTGGCGCGCCGCGTGCGCTGCGGTTAATGTATTGCCGCGACGCACGCCACCGGAGATGACCGCATGTCCATTCGCCTCAGACTTCACGCCAGCCGCTGGAGCGCCGTCGCGGCGGCGCTCGCACTCACGCACGCGGCGGGCGCCACCGCGGCGGTGAAACCCGTGCCCTTCTGGGTCGCGCCGGCGATCGCCGGCTACGGCAAAATCCATCCGCTGCCGAAAGCCGCCTACCAGCCGGATCCGCGGGCGACCTACAAGGTGGTGTTTCTCCTCACGCG
>JABEVI010000171.1 GCA_013044085.1 Steroidobacteraceae bacterium | reverse complement strand
TACAAGCCCTCGGCGGCCGAGGCGTTCCGCTCGGTCCAGTACATCATGAACGATGTCAAATGGGGCTGGCTGATCCGCTACATGCACACGACCGGCGCCTCGGCGTTCTTCATCGTCGTCTATCTGCACATGTTCCGGGGGCTGATGTACGGTTCGGCGCGCAAACCGCGCGAACTGCTCTGGATCTTCGGCTGCCTGATCTTCGTGTTGCTGATGGCCGAGGCCTTCATGGGCTACGTGCTGCCCTGGGGCAACATGAGCTTCTGGGGCGCGCAGGTCATCACCTCGCTGTTCGGCAGCCTGCCGGTCATCGGCGGCAGCCTCGTCGAGTGGATCCGCGGTGACTACGTGGTCTCCGGGGCGACATTGAACCGCTTCTTCGCGCTGCACGTCGCGGCCCTGCCGCTCGCGCTGATCTTCCTCGTGATCGCGCACTTGATGGCGCTGCACGAGGTCGGTTCGAACAACCCCGATGGGATCGAGATCAAGAAGCACAAGGGGCCCGACGGCCATCCGCTCGACGGCATCCCCTTCCATCCGTACTACTCGGTCAAGGACTTGGTCGGCGTCGCCGGCTTCCTGCTGCTGTTCTGCGGTGTGATCTTCTTCGAACCCACCTTCGGCGGTTTCTTCCTGGAAAGGGCGAACTTCACGCCGGCCAATCCGATGTTGACGCCGCCGGACATCACGCCGGTGTGGTACTTCACGCCCTTCTACGCGATGCTGCGGGCCGTGCCCTCGTTCTTCGGCACCCAGGTCTGGGGGGTGCTCATCATGGGTTCGGCCATCGTGATCCTGTTCTTCGTGCCGTGGCTGGACCGCTCGCCGGTCAAGTCGATCCGCTACAAGGGACCGATATACAAGGTCATGCTCACGCTGTTCGTGCTGGCTTTCATCACCTTGGGTGACGTCGGCATGCATCATCCCGCCGGCATCTATCCTTTGCTCGCCAGGCTTGGCACCGGGATGTATTTCGCCTTTTTCTTGCTGATGCCCTGGTATACGAAAATCGACCGGGTGAAGCCGGTGCCGGAGAGGGTTACGGGACATGCTTAAGCGAATCTTGTTGATTGCGGCGATTCTCGTTCCGGGTGCGGCGGCCTGGGCCCAGGAGGCGTATCCGCTGCAGCACGCGGATGCGACCGTGAACGACGTGCAATCCCTGCAGCGCGGCGCGCGGGACTTCATGAACTACTGCTCCGGCTGTCATTCGCTGCAGTACCTGCGTTACAACCGCGTGGCGAAGGATCTGCACATTCCGCTGCCCGAGCTCAAGAAAAATCTGATGTTCACGACGAAGAAGCCGTCAGCGCGCATCGTCTCGGCGATGCCGCCGGCCGATGCCGTCAAGTGGTTCGGTGTCGCGCCTCCGGACCTGACCTTGATGGCCCGGTTCATGGGACCGGACTACGTGTATTCCTTCCTGAAGGGCTTCTACGCCGACAAGTCACGGCTTTGGGGGGTGAACAACCTCTACAAGCCGAACGTGGCGATGCCGTTCGTGCTCGCCGGCCTGCAGGGCGTGCAGAAGCCGGTCTACAAGAGTGTGACAGGCTCGGGCGGGCATACGAGCATGCAGCTCACCGGCGTGGAACCCGGAACCCCCGGATCGATGACGCCGGCGCAATACGATCAGTTCGTCCATGACATCACGAACTTCCTCTACTACACGGCCGAGCCGTTCAAGGCGCAGCGCGAATCGATGGGCATATTCGTGATGCTGTTTCTGCTGGTGTTCTTCGTGTTCGCCTACCTTCTGAAAAAGGAATATTGGAAGGACGTGCACTGATGAGGACGCCGCCGCGCCGGGACGCGGCGGCGTCTTTGCACCAGTGAACCAGCGGGAATGCCTCATCGCCATCAGGAGACCTAGTTCGTGGCACGCCGGGCGGTGATGACCTTGTTTTCGGGGCCGGCCGACCCGTGGAGCCATCGCGCGCGATTGGTGCTTGCCGAGAAGGGCATCACGATCGACGTGGTGAGCGCCGAGGTGGGACACCTACCCGAGGACCTTCTGGACCTGAACCCGTATCACAGCCTGCCGACGCTCGTCGACCGGGATCTGGTGCTGTACGATTCGCGCGTCATCATCGATTATCTGGACGAGCGCTTCCCGCATCCGCCGCTCATGCCGATCGACCCGGTCACCCGCGCTCAGTTCCGGGTTGCGTTGTACCGGCTCGAACGCGACTGGTACGCGATGGCAACCGACATTCAGGCCGATCCGCAGGGCAAGACGGCCGAACATGCCCGCAAGCTCCTCGGTGAGGCGATCAGCGCGAGCGCCGAGGTGTTCCGGGCGAAGCCGTTCTTCCTGAGCGAGGAGTTCTCGCTGGTCGACGCGAGTATCGCACCGATCCTCTGGAGGCTGCCCTTCTACGGGATCGAACTGCCCCCCCAGGCCCAGCCGATCGTCAAATATATGAACTCGATTTTCGCGCGACCGGCGTTTCGGGCCTCGTTGAGCGCGATTGAACGGAGCATGCGGCATTGAAACCGAGGCGACCCTACCTGTTGCGTGCGCTGCACGAATGGATCACCGACAGTGGCGAGACGCCGCACATCGTCGTCGACGCGAGCGTCGAGGGCGTGGTCGTGCCCCGTCCCTACGTCAAAGAGGGCAAGATCGTCTTGAACGTGGGTTTCAACGCGACTCAGGCCATGCAGATCGGCAACGACGCGATCAGCTTCGAGGCGAGATTCGGCGGTGCGAGCTTCGCGGTGTACGTGCCGGTGCGCGCGGTGCTCGGTATCTATTCACGTGAGACGGGACAGGGGATGATCTTCCCCGAGGGCGATGCGGACCCGGATCCGACCACGGACAAGTCGCCGCCGCCGGCACCGGCGTCCGGCAAGGCGGGCGAGAAGGCCTCCAAAAGGCCGAAGCTGCAGGTCGTCAAATAATTCGGCGGCCTGGGGATGCGCGGAACGCATCCCTGATCCAGCGGATTTCCGCTCCCGCGTCCGGCCGGCCTTGAATGCCGACGACGTCGAAGCGCACCGTGGCATCGCGCCAATGCCTCGAGCGCTGCAGCAGCAGCGCCGTCGCGCGCAGGATTCGCCGGCGTTTCGCCGCCGTCACCGACGCGAGCGCGCCGCCGAATCGCTCGTCCGAGCGTTGACGCACCTCGACGACGACCAGTACGGGGCCGTCGGCGCACACCAGATCGAGTTCACCGAGCCGGCAGCGGAAGTT
>JABEVI010000027.1 GCA_013044085.1 Steroidobacteraceae bacterium | reverse complement strand
TGCTGCACTATGCGCGCTGGATGCGGGTGCACGAGGTGCCGTACAAGGATGTGCTGTACAAGGTGGAACTGCCGACGGAGACCTGGCCCGCGCAGGATATCCGCAAGTGCCATGTGCTGCATCTGGCGGCGCAGTTTGCGCCGCCTGCGGAGCGGCCCGCCTTGCGCGAGCGCGCGGCGTTCTTCTTCGAGCGCAGCCTCGCGGATGTGCTGAGCTTCACGAGCGCTTACCTGACGCGCCCGCTGGTGATTCTTTGCGTGTACGGGCATGTCCACGGCTATTACCAGACCCATCGGGACGATGATCGGGTCGAGGCGGCCCTGGCCTATAGCTTCGCCCCCGCGAGCCCGTTCGAGCCGCAGAAGCGTCGCTGGCGGCGCGCGCTGCCTGAGCGGATCCGGCGCTTGGCCGCGAAGGTCGGGCGTGCCGGCCTCGAAAGGCTCGGCTGGCGCCGGTACTACACGCGGCCGTCGCGCCTGTGAGCCGCGAGCCGCCCATGCACCGACCCGCGCTCGCGTACGTGGTCAATTCGCTGCAACCCGGCGGCACCGAGAAGTTGGTGGTGGAGATGAGCCTCGCGTTCGCGGCGGAGTTTCGCGTGCTGGTGTTTTGTCTCGACGAACCGGGGCTTTGGGCCGGGAGCCTGCGTGAGCGTGGCATCCCGGTCTATGGGCTGTGGCGTCAACCCGGCCTCGATCTGCGCCTGTCGCTCGAGCTTGCCCGCCTGTTCCGGCGGCTGGACGTGCGCCTCATTCACGCCCATCAATGCACGGCTTGGTTTTACGCGGCCTTGTCCCGGATCCTCTGCCGACGGGCGCCGTTGCTCTTCGAGGAACACGGACGCTTTTTCCCGGAGGTCGATCGAGCGCGGCGCCGCTGGGTCAACCGATGGCTCATCAAGCGGCTGACACGACGCGTGGTTGCGGTCTGCGAGGACATCCGGCTTAGGCTCGAGCGTTACGAGGGGCTGGATCGGCGGTCGATCGAGGTCATCTACAACGGCGTCGCCGTCGAGCCGACGCTTGCGCCGGCGCACCGGCAAGCGATGCGCGGCGAACTCGGTTTCGATGCAACGGACTTCGTGGTCGGCACGGTGGGGCGCTTCGATGCGATCAAGAATCTGCCGATGCTGGTGCATGCTCTGAACACGGCGGCCGGACAACAGGCGCGCCTGCGTGGTCTGCTGGTCGGCGACGGGCCGGAGCGGGCGACGATCCAGGCGTTGATCGAGCGGCTTGGGCTCGGGGATCGGGTTCGTCTCACCGGTTTTCGGCAGGATGCGCGCCGACTGATCCAGTGCCTGGATCTGTTCGTGCTCTCGAGTTGGAGCGAAGGGACCTCGATGGCGCTTCTCGAGGCGATGGCCGCGGGCACACCGGTTGCGGTCAGCGCGGTCGGCGGCAATCCGGAGATCGTGGTCGCCGGCGAGACGGGGTGGGTGGTACCTTGCGACGATGCACCGGCGCTCGCGGCCGCGCTTCTCGACGCGAGTGGCGAGCCTTCGCGGCGCGAACGCTTCGCCGTCGCCGCGCAGCGGCGTTTCGAGGAGCGATATACGTTCGAGCGCATGATCGAGAATTACCGTGGTGTCTATCGCGCCTTGCTGGGAGCGTGCAGGTGATGAGCGCCACCGGCGCATTCGGCCGCTGCCGACGCCTGATCAAGGCGCTGCTGTTCGCGATCGCGCTCGGCGCGGCGCTGCCGATGATCCTGGCCAGTTGGCTCGAGAAGCGTTCGACCCGGGGCGAGGCGATATTCCTGTTGTGCAGCCAGTGTCTGGCGGTCGTGCCGGGCTTTCCCGGGCGTTGGCTGCGGGGCGCGTTCTACTTCGGCACCCTCGAGAGATGCTCGTGGGAGACGCATATCGGATTCGGCAGTCTTTTTACGCACCGCGGCGCATTCATCGGCGCGCGGGTGTCGATGGGGGCGTATTGTGTGATCGGCCACGCGCGCATCGGCGATGAGACCATGATCGGCAGCCGGGTCAGCATTCCGAGCGGCAAGCGGCAGCATCTGGATGAAGGCGGACGTCTGGCGGCGACGACCCGATTCGACGCCGTCTCGGTCGGCTCCCGGACCTGGGTCGGCGAGGGCGCCATCCTCGTCGCGGACGTCGGCAGCGAGTGCATCGTTTGCGCGGGCGCGATCGTCACTAAGGCGATGCCGAATCATTGCCTGATCGGCGGCAATCCGGCGCGGATCATTCGAACAACGGAGTAGGGTCGATGTGCGGGATCGCCGGATTCGTGAGCTTCGACGGTCATCGGCGCGATGAGGCCGCCATGCGCGTCAAGCGCATGTGCGACGCGATCGTGCATCGCGGACCGGATGCCGAGGGGGTGTTCGTCGATGCGCATGCCGCGCTCGGACACCGCCGTCTGGCGATCATCGATCTGGCGAGCGGACAGCAGCCGATGGGGACCGCCGACGGGCAGGTACAAATCGTCTTCAACGGCGAGATTTACAATTATCTCGAGGTGCGCGCGGACCTCGAGGCGCACGGCCACGCGTTTCGAACTCAGTCGGACACCGAAGTGATCCTGCGCGGCCATCTGCAATGGGGCGAGCGCTGCGTCGAGCGCCTGAATGGCATGTTCGCCTATGCGATCTGGGACGCGCGCGCGCGACGGCTCGTGCTCGCACGCGATCGAACCGGTGAGAAGCCCTTGTACTACTGGCGCGACGGTGCGCTCGTCTCCTTTGCCTCGGAGCTCAAGGCCCTGCGGGCCGGTGAGTTGTGCCCTACGGCGGTCGATCCGCAAGCCCTCGACTGTTACTTGAGCTTCGGCTACGTGCCGGCGCCGCGAACTCTGTATGCCGGGGTGCGCAAACTGCGGGCCGCGCACACCCTGGTGGTGGGCGCCGAGGGGCAAGAAGAGCGACGATATTGGCGCCTCAGTTTCGCCGATCCGATCGAGCGTCCGCTCGGCGAGGCCAGCGAGGAGCTCGAGGCGCTGCTCGATGAGGCGGTCAAATGCCGCCTGATGAGCGAGGTGCCGCTCGGCGCGTTCCTGTCCGGAGGCATCGATTCCTCGCTGATGGTGACGTCGATGGCGCGTCTCATGAACCGTCCCGTGATCACGCACTCGATCGGCTTCGGCGAGCGCGAGGCGAGCGAGTTGCCGATCGCGAGCCGCATCGCGGCGCACGCCGGTGCCGAGCACCACGAATTCGTCGTCACGCCCCGGGCGGTGGAGGTGATCGATCGAATCGCCTGGCATTTCGACGAGCCCGTCGCCGATTCGAGCGCGGTGCCGACCTGGTACGTGTGCGAGATGGCGCGCCGCTCGGTGACCGTGGCGATCTCCGGCGACGGCGGCGACGAGGGCTTCGGCGGCTATACGTTTCGCTATGGCCCGCATGTGCTGGAATCGAGAATCCGCCAGGCGTTGCCGGCCGCGTTTCGGGGACCCTTCTTCGGCGCGCTCGGTGCTCTCTGGCCGGGGTCCGCGAAGCTGCCACGAGCGCTGCGTCTGAAGAGCATTCTCGAGAACCTCGCACTCGGCGATGCCGAGGCGTTCTATCGGGACCTTTTGTGGCTGCGGCCCGACGTCCGGGAGCGGGTCTATACGGCCGGCTTTCTGGAACGTTTGCGCGGATTCACCCCCATGGAGACGATGGCTCCGTACTATGCGCACAACGATGCGCCGGACGCGTTGGCACGCAGTCAGTACACGGACCTTAATTTCTACATGACCGACGATGTCCTCGTGAAGGTCGACCGGATGAGCATGGCGCATTCGCTCGAGGTGCGGGCACCGCTTCTCGATCACCGAGTGCTCGAATTCGCGGCGCGTCTGCCCGCGTCGCTGAAAATGCGGGCGAATCGCGGCAAGGTAATCCTGCGCGAGATCGCGAAACGGCGGCTGCCGGAGGACATCCAGAAACTGCCGAAGCGCGGCTTCTCGGTGCCGGCGGCGCGTTGGTTGCGCGGTGAGCTGAAGGAGATCGCACAACCGATTCTGTTCGATGAGCAGGGATTGATCGGGCAAGTACTCGATCGAGGGGCGCTGATGCGCTTGTGGCGGGAACATCAGAGCGGTGCCAGAGACCATCATGTGTTCTTATGGGGTCTGATGATGCTCGGTCTATGGGAACATCACTACGGAGTCCGGGGCCATGCCAGCCTCTGAGCGGGAGAGCATCCGGGTGCTGCATCTGGGCAGCCCGACGGGCCTTTACGGCGCGGAGCGCTGGATCCTCGCGCTCGTGAAGCATTTGCCCGCCCGGCAGGTGCGCTCCTGGGTCGGCGTGGTCCAGGATGTGCCGGGCGAGGAGGCGCCGTTGTGCGTTCGGGCCGCGGACATGGGCCTGCCGACAAAGACGTTCGAATCCCCGGGGCGGCTCAGCTGGTCGGCGGTCGGCGAGTTGCGCCGATACGTGCGCGAACAGCGCATCGACATCCTGCACACACACGGCTACAAGACCGATCTGATCGGCCGCCTCGCAACCCTCGGCACAGGATGTTTGACGGTGTCCACTCCGCACGGCTGGAGCGTCGATGCGGGTGCGAAGTTGCAACTCTACGAGGCGCTCGATCGACTGTGCTTCCGGACAATGGATGCCGTGGTGCCGCTGTCGGCGGAGCTCTACCAGGGACTGGCGTCCCGGGTCGGGATGCGCCGGAAGTTGCACCTGATCCTGAACGGGGTGGATCTGTCCGAGATCGATGTCGAGACGGAAATTCCTGAACCCCTGCGCAGATGGCGGGCCGAGGGCGGGTTCGTCATCGGATACATCGGCCAATTGATCAGCCGCAAGCGGGTCGATACCTTGTTGCGGGCGTTCCGGCGCCTCGAGGTTCCCGGCAAGCGGTTGTGCGTGATCGGCGAGGGACCGCAACGCGGTGAGTTCGAGCGCCTGGCGGCCGATCTCGGCGAGGCCGACCGGGTCGCCTTTCTCGGATACCGCGAAGATCGCATCGCGCTGCTGCGCGGCTTCGATGTCTTCGTGCTACCGTCTTCTCTCGAAGGGATTCCCCGGTGTTTGATGGAAGCGATGGGTGCAGGCATTGCCTGTATCGCGACCGACATCCCGGGTTGCCGGGACCTCGT
>JABEVI010000170.1 GCA_013044085.1 Steroidobacteraceae bacterium | reverse complement strand
GGTGCTCTCGACGAGGACGGGCGGGCCGCGGTGCGCGGTGCGCATGTGGGTTTCGTGTTCCAGTCCTTCCATCTGATCCCATCGCTGAGCGCGCTCGAAAACGTGATGTTGCCGCTCGAACTGGCAGATCGGCCGGATGCGCGCGAGGCCGCCGCGAAGGCTCTGGAGGAGGTCGGTCTGGCCGCCCGCCGTGCGCATTATCCGCGGCAGCTTTCCGGTGGCGAGCAGCAGCGCGTCGCCATCGCGCGTGCGTTCGTCGCCCGCCCGCGGTTGCTGTTCGCCGACGAACCCACGGGCAACCTGGACGCCGCCACCGGAGAGCGCGTCGCCGATTTGTTGTTCGGACTGAACCGCAATGCCGGCAGCACCCTCGTTCTGGTCACGCATGACCGGGCGCTCGCCGTGCGCAGCCAGCGTGTCCTTGAACTCGACGCCGGCCGCAGGGTGCGCTGACCGCGATGCGGCTGCTGCGCTTCGCCTTGCGGAATTGGTATCGAGACATCAAGTCGGGTGAGTCGCTGGTGTTGCTCGCGGCCCTGACGGTGACGGTCACCTCATTGACCGCGGTCGGATTCTTTACCGACCGCATCGCCCGGGACATTGCCCGGCAGGCAAGCTCGGTGCTCGCCGCCGATCTGCGCCTCGAGTCGGCGAACCCCCTGCCCGCAGGCTATTTCGCACTGGCGCGCACCGATCGCTTGCGCACCGCCGAGGAGATCTCCTTTCCGACCGCGCTGTTCCACCGTGGGCGAAGCCAGTTGGTCGGCGTGACCGCCGTGTCTCGCGGCTATCCCCTGCGCGGCAGCGTGCGCGTCGCCGATGCACCCTATCGGCCCGGCCGCGTCACGCACGCGATACCGCCCCGCGGCAGCGTCTGGCTCGAGGCGCGCATCGTGGCACAACTGGGTCTGAAGCCCGGCGCCACGCTGCACGTCGGTGCGGCGAGCCTTCGCTTCACACGGGTGCTCGACTACCGGCCTGATCAGGGCAGTGGCTTCGTGAGCCTCGCGCCGACCGTCCTGATGAACGTTGAGGACCTCGCCTCGACAGGGCTGATCCAGCCGGGCAGCCGCGTGACCTATGCCGGATTGTTCGCCGGTCGCCGGGCCGCGGTCGCAACCTTCAAGGCCTATCTGCTCGCGCACAAGGGTCCCGGCGAGCGCTTGCGCAGTGTTGGCGACGCCAGCCGGCAATTGAATTTTGCGATCGTGCGGGCGGGGCGCTTCTTGAACCTGGCGAGCCTGGCCTCGGTACTGCTCGCCGCGGTGGCGGTCGCCATGGGCGCGCGGCGCTACGTGACCCGCCATCTCGACACGGCGGCGCTCATGAAGTGCATGGGAGCCTCGCAGCGCTTCGTGCTGTCGCTTGCGGTCGTCGAGTTGACCGCGCTCGCGCTCTGCGCGGTGATCGTTGGCGCGGCGCTGGGGCTTGGTGGTGAGTCGGCGATCGTTTGGTTGTTGCGCGGACTGATCGATCGGTCGCTGCCGCGAGCATCGCCGTTACCCATCGCCGTTGCGCTGGCCACGGTGCTCGTGATGCTGCTCGGCTTCGCATTGCCGCCGCTGCTGCGCTTGAAGCGTACGCCGCCGGTGCGCGTTCTGCGGCGCACCGCCGAGGCGCCGTCAGTCGCTCAGGGCCTATCCTATCTGTTCGCGACCGCGGCGCTCGCCGCGATTCTCTGGCTGATGGTCCGGGATCCGCGCCTGGTCGGCGATCTGCTGGTGGGTGTCGTCGGCACCGCTTTGGCACTCACCGCGGCCGGCTACCTGCTCGTGCGCTCGACCAGCCGGTTGCGCGGTGCGGTCGGTGTCGCCTGGCGGTACGGGCTCGCGAACGTCTCACGCCGTGGTGCCGCGAGCGTCGTCCAGGTCGTCGCCTTCGGGCTCGGGCTGATGGTGCTGTTGCTGCTCGCCATCGTCCGCACGGACTTGCTCGCGGACTGGCGCTCGAGCATCGGCGCGCACGCGCCCAACAATTTTCTGATCAACATTCGCCCACAGGATGTGGTTCCGCTGCGCCACTATTTGCTCGCCCACGGCATCGGCCCGACTCCGATGTATCCCGTGATCCGTGCCCGCATCACCGCGATCGATTCGCGGCCGGTGGCGTCGCTGAAGCTCGCGAGTGGGCGGGCACGCGCCTTCGCCGCGCGCGAGCAGAACCTGACCTGGTCTGCGAGCCTGATGCCGGGCAACCGGCTGGTCGCGGGCCGTTGGTGGTCGGCAGAGGATGCCGGCAGGCCCTTGGTGTCAATTTCCACCGAATATCGCGATGCGTTGAACTTGAAGATCGGCGATGAATTGTCGCTAGACATCGCCGGCGAATCGCTCACGGTCAGGGTCGCCAGCGTGCGCAAGGTGCGCTGGGACAGCTTCCACCCGAATTTCTTCCTGGTTTTCCCCCCACGCCTGCTGGATCACGCGGCCGGGACGTACATGACCAGTCTGTATCTGAACGCCCGCCAGCGCCCTGCCCTGGTTGGCCTGGTGAGGCGCTTTCCGAGCGTTTCGGTGTTCGACGTTGAGGCGATTCTCGAGCAGATCCGCATGATCATGGATCGTGCGTCGCTCGCGGTGCAGTACGTCTTCCTGTTCACACTCTTCGCCGGTGTGGTCGTGCTGCTCGCCGCAGTGCAGGCGACCCGCGATGAGCGCCGCTATGAGAGCGCCATCCTGCGCACCCTCGGTGCCAGCCGTCTCACCGTTCTTCGAGGCGTCGCCGCCGAGTTCACCGTCCTCGGGCTTCTGGCCGGGCTGCTCGCGGCCTGCGGCGCCACGGCGATCGGCTGGGTGCTCGCGCGCCGGCTGTTCTCGCTCCACTACACGTGGGATCCGAAAGTTTGGCTGATCGGCGTGGCCTGCGGGACGGTGCTGGTCGGGGTGAGCGGCACGCTCGCGGCGCTGCGCGTGGTCAGCGCGCCGCCGATCGCGAGTCTGCGCGAGGACCAGTGAGCGGCCGGCGTGCGAATTCAGCGCACACGCATGTTCAACCAGCCGTCGGTGACCGGCGCGCCGAACAGCGGCATCGCCGCGATGCGAATCGGGTACCGGCCGGCTGCGAGAGCCGAGGTGTTGAACGCGAGCCGCAGATCGCCGTTCGAGTCCTTGGAGAGGTTTCTGATCACCAGCACCCGCCCCTGGTGACCCTTGTCGATCGAGACACGGAATCGATCCTCGCGGACGTAAGCCATGTGGATCCGCAGGTCGAGGAGCGTCGGCACCCGGTGGTTGACGGTGAATCGTGCCTGGTCGATTCCCGGTGAGCGGTCCGGCGTGATCCGCAGTGTTTGCTTCGACGCCGGAGGCTGCATCGCCCCATGTGCAAGGCGCACCTGTGCGTTCCTCAAGTTCTCGCGCAGCAGCTGATTGTTTGCGAGCAGCGCCCAGAATCCGATCAGGCTCAACAAGGCGGTTGCGCCGAGTCCGATCGAGAACCAGGGCGTCTGCCACCAAGGCAGGCGCGGCTCGGCCAGCTCCGGCGGGCGCCCGCATGCCTCCAGCAGCTTCAGACTCGCCTGCGTGCGGCCGGCGAGATTCAGTTCCTCGAGATACTCAGGATGTTGCGCACACCAGCGCTCGAACTCGCCCGCACCCTTGAAGGGTAGCTTGCCGTCGAGATAACGCTCGAGCAGTCCGTGTGTTTCGATGAACGCGCGGTCGAAGCGCGGCACATCGCCGGTACGAGTCGGTGCAGGGGTGGGTGCTTCGCTCACGGGCTGGGTTCTCGAGGCGCTTCAGGTCTTGGCGCTCAGCGTCTGGGCGATGATGTGGCAGAGCTCGCGAATGGCCACTGTGCGGGTGGTGGACTTGCGCCAAACCGCGCCGACGCGCCGGCTTGGCGCCGGCTTGGCAAAATGCCGGATCGCCAGACCGCGCTGCGATCCGAAGGGCGAGTCCACCGCGAGTTCCGGCAGCAGCGTGATGCCGAGGTCGGCGACCACCATCTGGCGCAGCGTCTCCAGGCTGGTCGCGCGAAAATCCTCGGCTTCGCGCGCCCCGATGCGGTTGCACACCTCGAGCGCCTGGTCGCGCAGGCAGTGCCCATCCTCGAGCAGCAGCAGCGTGTGTCCGCGCAGGTCCTGCGCCTTGATCGTGTGCTTTGCGGCGAGGGCATGGTTGCTCGGCAGCGCGACGGTGAACGCCTCCTGGTACAGCTCGCAGGACTCCAGTCCGTCCTGCGGCGCAGGCAGGGCCATGATGCCGAGATCGATCTCGCCGTCACGCAGGCCCTTCAACAAGGCCTCGGTCCGGTGCTCGTAGAGCATCAAGCCGAGATCCGGCAAAGCTTTGCGAATCCTCTTCATGACCCGCGGCAGCAGGTACGGCCCGATCGTCGGGATCAACGCGATCTTGATCTTGCCCGCCAGGGGGTCGGCGCTGTTGCGTGCCAGTGTGATGATCTCCTCGCCCTCGTCGAGCATGCGACGGGCGCGGGCGACGATCTGGCGGCCGATTTCCGTGAGCTGCACCTGCTTGGGGCGGCGTTCGACCAGCTTGACCCCGAGATAATCCTCCAGCTTCTTGAGCTGCGCGGACAGCGTCGGCTGGCTGACGAAGGATTTCTCGGCCGCTTTGCCGAAATGGCCCGTGTCGGCGAGAGCCACGAGATACTTGAGGTCTTTCAGATTCATCTTTGCAGATGATAACAGCACCCCCTGCGGCGGCGGCGTGGGCAAGGACCGCGTTGCACGGGTAGAATACAGCCCCCTAACCGCTTACCCAGGCCCCGGTCCCAAAAGCGCGTCCATGGTTGCCCAGCAAAGTTCCACGCGACTGTCAGCCGGTGCCGTCATCGTCAGCTTGGTCGAGCGCAAGTTGAAGTTCCTGTTGCTGCGGTCCTATCGAAACTGGGATTTCCCGAAGGGTATCGTCGAGTGCGGCGAGGAGCCGATCGACGCGGCAATGCGCGAGGTGCGCGAGGAGACCACTCTCGACGACATTTCCTTCGATTGGGGCCTCGTTTTCATGGAGACAGGGCCCTACAAGCGCGGCAAGATCGCCCGTTACTACATCGCGCGCAGCAAGGAGCGGCTCGTGCGTCTGCCGGTCAATCCGCAGATCGGCCGGCCCGAGCACCAGGAGGCGATCTGGGTTAGTTACGAACAGGCGCTCTGCATGGTCTCATCGCGCCTGCATCCGGTGGTGTGCTGGGCCCATTCGGTCGTCAACCACGCCAAGGCGCCTCCCCGCTAGCTCAAGTCAGGCGAGCGTGTGGAAGACTTTTTGCACATCCTCGTCTTGTTCGAGCTTGTCGATCAATGCGAGGACTTCGCCGGCCTGCTCCTCGGGCAATTCGACCGGTACGGCACAGATGTATTCGTGTTCGGCTGACAGCGGCGTGATGCTGCGCCCTTCGAGCGCCTCCTGGAGCCTGCCGAAATCGTTGAATGCGCAACGGATCACCAATTGCGGCTCGCCCTTCTCGCCACTACTCTCGCCCATCTCCTCGAGGCCATGGTCGATCAGATCCAGTTCGAGTTCGTCCTGGTCCTTGACGCCCGCCAGATCGAGCCGGAAGACGCCCATTTTCTTGAATTGAAAACTGACGCTGCCGGTATTGCCGAGATTGCCGTTACCCTTCGCGAGCAGGTTGCGCACGCTCGCC
>JABEVI010000169.1 GCA_013044085.1 Steroidobacteraceae bacterium | reverse complement strand
CTGCGCAGGCGCCGAGCGCTCCCGCGCCGGTGCCGATTCTCGAGCCGCCGGCACCGCTCGGCCGTGCCCCCGCGCCGTCCATCAATAATGGGCCGCCGCCTAAAACGCCCGCGCAGCGGCGGCGGCAACGCCGCTTGTCCGGTCCGGCCTTTGTCGGTGCATCGGCGACGGCAACGGCAACGGCGGCGGCAGGCTCGTCCGATGCGGATCGACCGACGGGTATCGCGGCCCCGGATGCCTTGCAAGCGCTGCTGCAGCCGACCGTCACCACCCCGGTGCGGGCGCGTCGCCTTCCGACGATGCGCCTGCTCCTGCCGAAGGGCGCGTTCATCGACTGCACGCTCGAGACGGCGATCGACTCGACCTTGCCCGGTCTCACGACCTGCATAACCGCGACCGACACCTTTGGCGCGGACGGCGAGGTCGTCCTGCTCGAACGCGGCACAAAACTGGTCGGCGAGGTTCGCGGACAGGTGCGCCAGGGCATGGCGCGAATTTTCGTACTCTGGACGGAGGCGCGTACCCCCGATGGAATCGTCGTGCCGCTCGACTCGCCGGGTACCGACGAACTCGGTCGAGCGGGCCTGCCGGGACGGGTGAATCATCACTTCTGGCAACGCTTCGGCGCCGCCATGCTGGTGTCGATCATCGATGCCGGAGCGCAGGCGGGCGTGCAGGCGGCCAACAACGGCGGTGGCACGGTCATCGTCAACCCGTCGGCGGGCGAGAACGTGATGACCGAGGCGCTGCGCGGCACCATCGATATTCCCCCGACCATCATTGAGCGCCAGGGCGCTCGGATCCAAGTGCTGGTGGCGCGCGATCTGGATTTTCGCTCGGTCTACGCGCTGCGCATCGCGGCCGCGAGGCCGCGGCCGTGAGCGCCGAGGAATCGGCGCTGGCGCTTACCTTGCAGCCGCTGCGGCGCCTGCTCGGCGACCCGCAGGTGATGGAACTGTGCATCAACCGGCCGGGTGAAGCCTACATCGAGACCGCCGCCGGCTGGCACCGCGAAGTGCTGGCGTTCGCCGACTTCGACTGGTGCTGGCGGCTCGCCAAGCTTACCGCGAACGCCACTCAACAAAGGATCGACGAGACTTCGCCGCTGCTGTCGGCTTCACTGCCGGGCGGCGAGCGCATCCAGGTCGTGATGCCTCCGGCGACCACGCCCGGTTGCGTCGCGATGGCGGTCCGCCGGCCGGCCGGAACCACCTGGTCGATCGGTGAGCTGGCGCAACGCGGCATCTTTCGCGACACCTCGACCCCGGGCGACGTGCACCTGCAGGAAGAGGCGGACCTGCAGCGCCTGCTGGCCGAGCGCCGTTATGAGGATTTCATGCGTCTTGCGGTGCTCGCCCGCAAGAACATCCTGGTCTCCGGCCCGACCGGGTCCGGGAAGACCACCTGGACGAAGGCGTTGATCCGGGAGATACCGGGCGAGGAACGCCTGATCACGATCGAAGACACCCAGGAGCTGCTGCTCGATCGTCACCCGAATCACGTGCGGCTGTATTACTCGAAGGATGACCAAGGTCTTGCGCGCGTCACGCCGAAGCAGCTGCTCGAGTGCTGTCTGCGGATGAAGCCGGATCGGATCCTGCTCGCCGAACTGCGCTCCGAGGAGGCATTCGATTATCTGCGCAACGTCAATTCCGGCCACCCCGGTTCGATCACGAGCGTGCACGCATCGAGCGCCGAGATGGCCTTCGAGCAACTGGTGTTGCTCGTCAAGCAAAATCCCGGCGGCCGCTCGCTTGCGCGGCGCGACATCCACACGCTGTTGCGCTTGTCGATCGACGTGGTGATCCAATTCGGGGTCGACGGTCACCGTCGATTCATTCGCGAGATTTGGTACGAACCGCGCAAGCGCCGTGGCGGCGGCCGCGAACGGACGGCAGGACCATGACACTCGAGGCCTTGATGCACGGCACGCCCGGACTCATAACCGCCTACGCGGCCGTGCAGGCACCGATGTTCGCGGGCCTTGCACGCGGCCGGGCGGAGCTCGGGAAATATTTGAGATCGCCGCTTCCCGCCGCCGCCCTGACCGTCGGCATCGGCGCCGCGTTCTCGCTGCTCGAGCCCTGGCTGCATGCGGCCGCCGCGACCTGGGGGGCGCTGGTGCCGTTCACGCTCGGCACCGTGTCGAGCGCGGCGGTGGGGTACATCGCCGGTCGTCTCATCGCCGCGAAGGAGCCCGCCGACAGCACCCTGCGGCGTGGCGCTCTGGTGGATGAGGCGCACGTCAGCCGGCGCCGCGCCGTGTCCGCGAGCGCGTCGGCGGCGGTGCGGCTCGCCGGTCTCGAGGTGCCAGCCGTCGACGAGGCCAAACATTTCAAACTCATCGGTACGACCGGCACCGGCAAGTCGACCGCGATCCGCGAATTGATCGGCGGTGCCCTGCGCCGCGGCGACCGGGCGGTGATCGCCGATCCGGACGGTGGCTACACGGCGCGTTTTTTCAATACTGAGCGCGGCGACCGGATCCTCAATCCCTTCGACCCGCGCTCGATGCGCTGGGATCTGTTCGCCGAGATCGATAATGTCTACGACGTCGATCAGCTGGCACGTTCATTGATCCCGGATCATGGCGGCTCGGATCGGATCTGGGCCGAGTACGCGCGCACCTTCTTCACCGCGGTGACGACCCAGGTTCGGGAGGCGGGCGTCAACGAAGTCGGCGAACTATACCGTCTGCTGGTCATCGCCGATGCCGCGGAGCTGCGCGTGTTGGTCCGCGGAACACCAGCGCAACCCTTCCTCGACGAGCACAACGCGAAGATGTTCGACTCCATCCGCTCGGTGACCGGCGCGGCCGTCGGCCCCTTGCAACACGTGGCCGCACAACAGGCGGCGCCGTTCTCGATTCGGCACTGGATCGCCGAGGATCAGCCAGGCGTGCTGTTCATGCCCTACAAGGCCGGTCAGATCGCCGCTCTGCGCACGACGATCTCGGCGTGGATGCGACTTGGGATCTTCGAGGCGATGAACCGCGACGAGGCGCCCGCCGCGTCCGGGCGCGCCGTGCGCCGTGCCCTCTGGTTCGTCGTCGATGAGCTCGATGCGCTCGGTCAGATCGATGGGCTGAAGGATGCGCTCGCGCGCCTGCGAAAATTCGATGCGCGCTGCGTGCTCGGCTTTCAGTCGATCGCGCAGGTCTCCAGTCTCTATGGTGCCGGAGATGCACAGACGATCGTCGAAAATTGCGGCAACACACTCATTTTGCGTTGCTCGGCGAGCGAGGGGGGCGGCACCGCGAGGTTCGCCTCGCAGCTCGTCGGCGAGCGTGAGGTGCGGCGCAGCGCGATTTCGCGAAGCTGGCGGGCAACCGAATTCTTCGCTTCGACGACCCGCAGCGAGCACCTGAGCATCGAGCCCGCGCTGTTGCCCTCGCAGATCGAGCAGTTGCCGGACCTCGCCGGCTATCTGAAACACGCCTCCGGACCCGTGTGGCGCCGGGTCACACTCGCCACGACGGCGCCCGCACAGCCGGCCCGAGGCGCCGACGCCGGGGGTCTCGCTCGTGAGTGATCCTGCGGCAACACTCGACCCGGACACCATGCGCTGCGGGTTGCTGCTCGAAAGCGCCCAACTGCAACAGCGCGCCGCCGCCGAAGGCCTCGAGCGCCTGCAGGCGCATACCCGCGACCTCGATGCGATCGTGCGCGACGAAATTCGGCGCACCCTGATCGATGAATTGAAGGGCCTCTCCGCCGAGGTGACGGCGGCGGTCGCGAGTCTGCGTGCCGCGCGGCGCTCGCTGCATTTGCGCCTTGGGGTCGGCGCTGTCGGCCTCGGCGTTGCCGCCGCGACGGCGCCGTTGGTCCTCGCCTGGTGGCTGTTGCCGTCGGCGAGCCAGGTTGCCGCGCTGCGAGCTGAACGAGACGCGCTGCGACGAAACATTGCCACGCTGAGCCTGCACGGCGGGCGCATCGACTGGCGTGTATGCGGGGCTGCACGGCGCTTGTGCGTGCGTATCGCGCATGGCTCGCCGGCGTTCGGTCCGCACGCCGATTATCGGCTCGTCGTGGAGCGGTGAGATGCTGAGCTCGATCGCGCTCATGCCCCATGCGGTGCCGCGGCGCTGGGAGTCGGTCGCGCTCGCCCTCGCGGCATTGCCCTGGATCGCGGCGGCCGCAGCGCGTCTTCG
>JABEVI010000168.1 GCA_013044085.1 Steroidobacteraceae bacterium | reverse complement strand
GGCCGCCGCGGCGGCCGCCGAGCACGGGATCGATGCGGAGATCATCGATTTGCGCTCGCTCGTGCCGCTCGACGTGGAGACGATCTGCGGCTCGGTTCGCAAGACCGGACGTTGCGTGATCGCGCACGAGGCGACGCGATTTTCCGGCTTCGGCGCCGAAATCTCCTCGATCGTCCAGGAGGAGTGCTTTTGGGACCTGCTCGCGCCGATTCAGCGCGTGACCGGTTGGGACACTCCCTACCCGCATGCCTTCGAGTGGGAGTACTTCCCGAGCCGGGCGCGCTTTGCAGGCGCGTTTCGCATCGTGATGGAGCCCGCATGAGCGAGTATGTGTTCAAGCTGCCCGACCTGGGCGAGGGTACGGTCGAGGCGGAGATCGTGCAGTGGCACGTCAAGGTCGGCGACCTCGTCGTTGAGGACCAGGCGGTGGTCGAATTGATGACCGACAAGGCGACCGTCGAGGTGCCCGCTCCGGTCGGCGGTCGCGTGCTGCGTTTGAACGGCGATGCGGGTGACAAGGTGCCGGTGGGCGCGCCCCTGATGGTATTCACGGCCGATGTTGCCGCCTCGCCGACCCCCCAGCCGACCCCGCAGCCGACCATCGCGCCGCCGGCTTCGATGCCGGCCCCGCACGAGCCGCGAGCGGCGCGGGTGATGGCCTCGCCGGCGACGCGCCGACGGGCCCGCGAGTCGGGGATCGATTTGGCGCGCATCAGCGGCTCGGGTCCGGGCGGGCGCATCCTGCGCGGTGATCTGACCGGGGCGTCCGCACCACTCTCGTCGGCTGCGGCGCCGATCGTCTTAAGGCCCGACGAGGTCACCGAGATCAAGGTCATCGGACTGCGCCGACTGATCGCCGAGCGTATGAGCGAAGCGAAGCGCAATATTCCGCACTTCGCCTACGTGGAGGAGGTGGACGTCACCGAGCTCGAGGCCTTGCGTTCACACCTGAACGCAACCGAGCGCCGCGAGCAACCGCCGCTCAGCTATCTGCCGTTCGTCGTCATGGCGCTGGTGCGCGTCCTCGATTCGTTTCCCCAATGCAATGTACGCTACGACGCCCAGCGCGGCGTGCTGATGCGCCACCGTGCGGTGCATGTCGGCATCGCGACACAGACCCCGGACGGGTTGAAGGTGCCGGTGCTGCGCGATGCCGGCTCGAAGTCGCTGTCGAAAATCGCCGCGCAGATCCGGGAGCTTGCCGAGCGCGCCCGCCGCAACCAGTCCAGCCGCGAGGAACTCTCGGGTTCGACGATCACGCTGACGAGTCTTGGGCGTCTCGGCGGAATCGCCTCCACCCCGGTCATCAATGCCCCGGAGGTCGCGATCGTCGGTCTGAACAAGGCGGTGGAACGCCCCGTCGTGCACAACGGGGCGATCGTCGTGCGGCGGATCATGAATCTTTCTTCTTCGTTCGATCACCGCTTCGTCGACGGTTATGATGCGGCGGCGATGATTCAGGCGCTCAAGGATGCGCTCGAACATCCGGCGACCATTTTCATACCGAAGGATGCCTCTCCATGACCACTGCCGCGCAGCGACCCGCATTCGGAACCGTACTGACCTCGCACATGGCGATCGCCCACTATCGGGGCGGCGCCTGGGGCGAATTCCAGGTCAAACCGGTCGGACCGATCGAACTGAGCCCGGCCGCACACGTCCTGCACTACGCGAGCACCTGTTTCGAGGGCTTCAAGGGCTTCCGTCACGCCGACGGTTCCGTGCACGTATTCCGCATGGAGCGGCACATCCAGCGCATGCGCCAGAGCGCCCGTCACCTGGTGCTGCCGGAACCGGATGAGCGCGGTCTCGCCGCCATGGTGCGGGCGGTGATCGACCGCTGCCGCGACGAGGTTCCGGAGGCTCCAGGCGCGCTTTATCTACGGCCGCTGCTGTTTGGCAGCACGGCGAACATCGGTGCGGCGGCGACGCCGGCGGCCGACGCGAGCTTGATCGTCCTTGCAAGCCCCGTTTGGGATTATTTCGCCGGTGGTATGAAGCCCTTGCGCATTCTGGTCGACGAGGTCAACACGCGTTGCGCTGCGCATCTCGGCATGGTCAAGACGGGCGGCAACTACGCCGCCGCCATGGGGCCGACGCTCGCGGCGCGTGCGAAGTACCAAGCCGACCAGGTGCTGTTTTGCCCCGGGGGACAGGTCCAGGAAACTGGCGCCGCCAACTTCGTGCTGCTGCGCGCGGGGCGGCTGTTGACCCGCAGTCTCGACACGACGTTCCTGCACGGCGTGACGCGCGATTCGCTATTGACGATCGCTCGCGACTCAGGCGTCGAGGTCGAGGAGCGACCGTTCGATGTCGCCGAGATGCTCGATTGGGTCAGGGCCGGCGAGGCCGCTTTGTCGGGGACCGCTGCGGTGCTCGCCGGGGTGGGTACCTTGATCCATCAGGGCGCGGACGTAACGGTCGGCACTGGTGAGGTGGGCCCGTTGACCCGCAGTCTCAGGGGACAACTGGTGTCGATTCAACACGGTGAGGCGCCAGACCGCCACGGCTGGCTCACCAAGGTCTGAGGCGTATCGGCGCGAGGGGTAGCGCTCAGTACTCCTCGCGGTCCGTATCGTCGAGATCCTCATCGTCCTCGTCATCCTCATCGTCGTCCTCGTCATCCTCGTCCTCGTCTTCCTCCTCCCAGTCATCCTCATCGTCCTCAACGGCATCCGTCGACCCGGACCAGCCTTCGGGTTCGTCCGTAAGTTCCAGGTCGAGTTCCGCCCAGTCCTCGACGTCGAGTTCCTCCGTGTCGCCATCCAGATGCTGGACTTCGATGACCTCCCCGTCTTCGTCGACCCGAAGCACCTGAAAGGTCTCGTCGTTCTCGAGATCCTCATACCACTGCCCGACGGTCGGTTCGTACTCTCTGCCCACGGCGGTCGTCCTTCCCTTGTTGAATGATGCTGGTTTGCGGTCGCCAAAGTTTAGGTGAGCCGTTGGGGGCAAGCAAATCCTCGCGCGCGACGCGACAGCCTTGCAAGGCGGTAAACTGGTGCGACCATGACTCCATCGGACCGAAAAGTGGCCGCCCGGCGGCTCGCACAGGCAAAGCGCGTCGTCGTCAAGGTCGGCTCCGCCTTGCTCGTCGATGCACGCAATGGGCGGCTGAACCGCGGCTGGCTCGAGAGTTTTACCGCGGATGTCGCGCGCCTGCGCAAGCGCGGCCAGGAAGTCATCCTGGTCTCATCCGGGGCTATCGCGCTCGGCCGGCGCCATTTGGGGCTGCCGGCCGGCAAATTGAAACTCGAGGAGAGCCAGGCGGCGGCGGCGGTCGGGCAGATTCGGCTTGCGCATGCCTATAAGGATCTGCTCGATGCCCACGGCATCACCGTTGCACAGGTGTTGCTGACCCTCGGCGATACCGAGCAGCGGCAGCGCTATCTGAACGCACGCGGCACGTTGAATACGCTGCTGTCGCTCGGGTCGATTCCGGTGATCAACGAAAACGACACGGTGGCGACCGCCGAGATCCGCTATGGCGACAACGACCGACTGGCGGCGCGAGTCGCCCAAATGGTCGGCGCCGACTGCCTCGTGTTGCTGTCTGACATCGACGGCCTGTACACGGCGAATCCCAACGAGCAGGCAGACGCCGTCTTCGTACCCCGCGTCGAGCGGATTACGCCAGAAATCGAGGTCATGGCCGGTGGAGCCGGCAGCGCCATGGGTTCGGGCGGGATGCAAACGAAGATCGCGGCGGCGAAGATCGCGGTCGGCGCCGGTTGCCATCTGTGCATCGCAAAGGGCGCTCACCGTCGGCCATTGCAGCGCATCGAGGGCGGCGCGCGCTGCACCTGGTTCCTGCCGAGCGCGACGCCGGTGGCGATGCGCAAACAATGGATCGCCGGCACCTTGAAGCCGCGCGGCTCGATATTCATCGATGACGGCGCCGTGCGCGCACTGCTCGGCGGCAAGAGTCTGCTGCCGGCTGGCATGCTTCGAGCGAGCGGGCGTTTCGATCGCGGCGACACGGTGAGCATCGTCGGGCCCGACGGGCTCGAGATGGCGCGCGGCATCTGCGCGTACTCGGACGGTGATGCCGCCCGCATCGCCGGCTGTCGATCGACGGATATCGAGAAAGTGCTCGGATTCCACGGCCGCGATGAGATCATCCATCGCGATGATTTGGTATTGTTGCGCGACCCATGAACACCGGACCGACAACCTCCGCGGCGCCCGCGGACGACACTCCCGTGCCTGCCCTGATGCGTTCGATCGGCAGCGCGGCGCGTGCGGCGGAACGGGTGCTGGCGTTCGCGCCAACCATGCAGAAGAACCAGGCGCTGGTCGAGGCAGCCGACGCCCTGATCGCGGGCCGTGCGGCGGTGCTGGAGGCGAACGAGCTCGATTCGCACGCCGCCCGGCAACGCGGCCTCTCGGCGGCGATGCTCGACCGCCTACGCCTCGATGCCGGGCGTGTGGATGCGATTGCCTCCGGACTGCGCGCGGTCGCGGCGCTCGCCGATCCGATCGGCACCGTGCTCGCCGCCTGGCCACGACCGAACGGCATGCGTATAGAGCGCATTCGCGTGCCACTCGGTGTCGTCGGCATCATCTATGAGAGCCGCCCGAATGTGACCGCTGATGCCGGTGCTCTTTGCCTCAAGGCGGGCAATCCGGTCATTTTGCGCGGAGGATCGGACAGCGCCCGATCGAGTGCGGCGATCCATGCCTGCCTCGAGGCGGGTCTTGCAGCCGCCGGTCTGCCGAAGACTTGCATCCAACTCGTGCCGACAGCGGATCGCGCCGCAGTCGGTGTCATGCTCGCCGAGATGAGCGATTGCATCGACGTGATCGTGCCGCGCGGCGGCAAGAGCCTGATCGAACGGGTCCAGCGCGACGCCCGGGTGCCCGTGATCGGGCATC
>JABEVI010000167.1 GCA_013044085.1 Steroidobacteraceae bacterium | reverse complement strand
GGCGCTGCAGCGCCGTGTACTCGACGACCCCGACGGTGAGATGAATTTCATCCGGCGTGGCCCGCGGGCTCGATGCGATGGAGTAAAGCCGGGGCGTGAGCGGCGGTAGGAGTGCGAGGAATTCCTGCGGACCGAGCCGTGCGACGCCGTGCTCAGCGATGACGTCGAGCAGATGGCGCTCGCGCATGTGGGCGGCGAGCCGTGTGCCGCCGGCGTCGATCAGAGCCGCGAGGTCCGGGCTCTGGATCGCACGCGCGTAGCGTTTGAGGAACGCGGCCTTCACCGGCCCGATGTCGTGGCGCTCGATGAGCGCCTCCCGCAACGGGATCGTGCCGCCGCCCCCGGTGTCGGTCGGCGCCTGAGCGTCGAACGGCAGGGCGGCGAGCAGCGCCTCGACGCTGCCCACCGGATTGCGGGCCACGACGCCGAGCGCGTCGCCCGGCTCATAGTGCAGGTTCGCGCCTTCGATCGACAATTCGATGTGGCGAACGTCTTTGGATGAACCGGCGGCGGTGAGCCGCTGGTTGATGAGAACGGCGGCGTGTAGCGGATTTTTGCGGGTGTACACGTCCACCGCCGGGGCGGGCTTGGGCGTTGAACGGCTCGGCGCAGGGCGGCTGATCCCGGCCACGCGGGGCTCGCCCAAGGCCTCTTCCAGTCGTTCGATGACACTGTCCATCCAACGCTCGGCGGGCGCTTCGAAATCGACGTCGCATTCCGTCCGCGGCTGCAGGCGCACGGCGCCGAGAGCTTCGAGTCGGGCATCGAATTGCCGGCCGGTCTCGCAGAATTTCTCATAGCTTGAATCGCCGAGCGCGAGCACCGAGAATTTAACGTGCTCGAGACGGGGCGCCTTGCGTCCGTTCAGCAGCTCGCTCAGGGGCAGCGCGCGCTCCGGCGGTTCGCCATCACCGTGAGTGCTGACGACCACCAACAGGACCTTTGTTTCCTGAAGATGCGTCTTGCGACATTCGAGCATGTCGAGCAGTTGATGCGGCACCGCACGCGCGTCGAGTCGCTCGACGATCCGCCGGGCCAGTCGTTCGGAATTTCCCGTATGAGATCCGAACAGCACGGTAACGGCCGGCCCGGTCGGTGTCGACGCCGGATTTTGCGGCGGGGGTTCCGGGTGCTCAGGGGCGGGCGCGAGTGCGCGGGCAAGGTTGTTCATGCGCGAGACCTTACACAGAGGTGCGCCCGCGAAGAAGCATCGGTTGATTCTATGCTTATGCGAGTTCGGTATGGGCGTCCGGCCGCACCGCGCCGGGCGGCGGCGCCAAAGGCAGCACCAGTTCGAATCGCCAGGCCTCCGAGGCGATCAGTTCATGCAGTGTCTCGCCGATCTCGAGCGAGACGCGGTCCCCGAAGCGGGCGAGGCGACGCAGGAATCCGCGCAGATGGGGCAGGTCGCCCTCGCGGACCGCGCCGATGCGCAGCCGCAGCCGCGACGGACTCGACCCGAGCAGCGCCCGCAGCAGCTGCGCCGCACGGGCGAAAAGCCGGCGGCTGCGCCAAGCTTGCAGGCAGATCGTCAGCTCGGGAATGCCGCCGCTGTCGAGTCGTTCGCTCAGCGCGGACTGTCCCAGCACCGAGTGGCGCGAGAGAAACGCGCTCAAGCCGGACACACGTGCGCTCCAGTCACGCGGCGGCGTGCGCAGCGGCGCACCGAAGTGGCGTTCGACGTAGTCGCGCATCGACAGGCCGACGATCCAATCGCCAATCGCGCCCGGGATCTTGCCGGGGGAGCGCCACGGCAGGCTGCGCAGGAACAGCCGGATCCGCCTGGGGCCTGCTGCGATCAGTCCATGGCGCGTGAACCGCAGCAGAATGCGCGCGGCTTCCAGCGGCCCGAATCCCGAGCCGCCACCCGGATTGAGCAAATCGCGTTGCTTGTTGACGATACGCTGCGCGATCGCCTCGTCGGTCAGCAGTCGCGCGTACAGGCGCCGGTAGCCATCGACCAGATCGGTGTAGCTCATGTTCAGCGGCACGACGTTGGTGGCGAGCTTGGTGTTGTCGCCCTCGACGTCATGCTCCCTGAGACGCCCGGCGAGGTGTAGGCGCTCGTGCAACGGAGTGCGCGGCAGCGCGTTGAGCATGCCAACCATCGCCGCCTGGATGCCGGAGCGCATGATGAAGTCGTATTGAAGCTCGAACGTGTCGATGGTGTCGTTGTCGAAGCCGACGATGAATCCGGCGAGCACCTCGATGCCGTTGGCATGAATCCGTCGTACCGCCGACAAAGGGTCCTCGCGCACGTTTTGCAGCTTGCGGGTTTCCCGCAGGCTCTTCGGGTCCGGCGATTCGATGCCGATGAACACCCATTGAAAATTCGCCTCGCGGAACAAGGCCAGCAATTGCGAATCGCGCGCGAGATTCAATGAAGCCTCGGTGCCGAAGCGGAATCGATACCGGTTCCGGGCCTGATAGTCCGCGAGGAAGCGCAACAATTCCTTGGCGACCTTCGGCTCGCCGATGAGGTTGTCGTCGACGAAGAAAACATTGCGCACGCCGAGAGCGCGCAGGGCGTCGAGTTCCCGGCCGATCTGTTCCGGCGTCTTCTGGCGCGGGCGGCGTCCGAACATGACGATGATGTCGCAGAACTCGCACCGATAGGGGCATCCGCGGGAAAATTGCAGCGTCGCGGTCGAATATCGAGAGAGCTTCAGCAGATCGAAGCGTGGAACCGGTGACTCGGCGAGGTTCACCGTTTGCGTCTCCCGATACAGCGTCCGAGGCTGGCAAGCCTCGAAATCACGACAGAAAATTGGCCACAGGTACTCCGCCTCGCCGCAGATGACACTGTCGGCGATGTCCGAGTAACGCTCGGGACACAGGGACGCGAAGCTGCCGCCGGCGACCACGAAGTGACCGCGGCCGCGGTAGTAGCGCAGCAACTCGCTCTGGCGGGGAAACTGGGCACCCATCCCTGCGATGCCGATCAGGTCGGCGTCCGGCGTCAAGGGAATGGGCTCGATGTTCTCGTCGACGATCGTGACCTGCCAGTGCGGCGGGCACAGAGCCGCCAGGGTTGCGAGGCCGAGAGGCGGGTTGATGGCGCTCTTGTGCGTCTGGAGCCGTTCGATGCCCCAGCGAAAATTCCAGAAACTCTCGGGAGAACGCGGATTGATCAGCAGCAGGCGCATGCCGCGGGAGTATGCGCGCGAGTGCGCCGCGCGCATTGATCGGCATCAGAAATCGCGCCGATCCTCCGGTCTGGCGTGCCGTCGTGCGCGCGCCGGTGTCGGCGGCGCTCAGTTCTCGGTGTTGCAGCGCGTGATTGGAATGGCGTGGCGTTTGATCTTGCGATACAGCGTGTTGCGGCTGATCTTGAGGTGCCTCGCGACCAGTGTCATGTTCCAATGATGGCTCTCCATCACCTGAATCAGGGCGTGGCGCTCCGCGCTCGCGAGCGATATCGATTCGCTGGTGTCCGTGAGTCGGGCGCAATCGCCCGTGGCACCGTGGGTCGGCGGCACGTGGCGGCGAACGTCGAGCGGCAGATCACCGAAGCGGATCACCTCGTTGTCGCAGATCGTGATCGCGGTGCGGATCGCATTGCGCAGTTCCCGGATATTGCCGGGCCACGGATAGCACAGCAGGCGTTTCATCGCGCCGGCCTCGATCGAGGCCGGCTTGGCGCCGTGAGACTCGCGGGCTATGCACTTGAGGATCAGCGTCTCCTTGTCGGCACGCGAGCTGAGCGCGGGCAGTTCCATGCAAATGCCGTTCAGGCGGTAGTACAGATCCTCACGGAACTCACCGCGCGACATCATCTCCCGTAGATTGCGGTGCGATGCGCACATCACCCGCAGATTGACCTTGATCGGCGACTCAGCGCCAAGCGGAGTGACCTCCATCTCCTCGAGCACACGCAACAGGCGGGTCTGCGCGAGCAGCGGCATGTCGCCGATTTCGTCGAGGAACAGCGTGCCACCGGAAGACTGGACGACGCGGCCGCGCATGCCCTCCTTCTTCGCGCCGGTGAACGCGCCGTTCGTGTACCCGAACAATTCACTTTCGATCAGTGTTTCCGGGATGGCGGCGCAATTGACCGCGACGAACGGTTGTTTGGCACGGCCACTGGCGAGGTGCAGGGCTTTGGCGAACGCCTCCTTGCCCGATCCGGTGGGTCCGAAGATCACGACCGAGACGTTACTGTCGGCGATGCGGCGCGCGTTGCGCAGATTGCGCAGCATCTGCGGATCCTCTCCGGCGAGATCGGCGAGTGTCATCGCACCGCAGGGTTCCTCATGGGGCGGGCGCGTGATCGTGCGCGGAGCTGTGACGAGGGATGCGGCGGGCGCACCCCGGGGGCCGCTGCCCGCACCCGCCAGGCTCGCGTAATAGCGGCGACCGAAGCGGTTGTCACGCAATTCCCACACCGCCCGTCGGCCGGCGCGGGCCGCCAGCAGCAGTTCCTCGAACGTCGTGTCGAAAATCTCGGCGATCGAACAGCCGACGAGGTCGCTGCGATCCGTTGCGCCGAGCAACTTCATGCCGGTGCTGTCGGCCGCGACCACCGTACCATCGTGCGAGATCGCGATGGCTCCATCGTGCAGCAAATCCACGAATTCCGGGCGATGGTGGAAACGCAGCATCGCTTCCTGCTGATGACGGCGCAGGAACAGGCACTTCTCGATCAATCGCGCGGAAGTGTTGACGAGCGCGACCGTGTGAACTTGCGAATCGCGGGTGCCAATCGCGTTCACGCAGGAGGCGTCGAGTACCGCGACCAGGCGGCCGTGGCTGTCGCGAATCGGCGCGGCCGAGCAGGAAAGCCCGACATGCCGGGATCGGAAATGATCGCTCTGGTGAATCGTGATTGCGCGGGCTTCGGCCGCGCAGGTGCCGATGCCGTTCGTGCCCTCGCGTCGTTCGCTCCACTCCGCGCCCACCAGCAGGCCGGCGCGGTTGAACATCCGCTTCAAGGTCGGATCGATCTTTTCGCACAGGATCACGCCGTTGGTGTCGGCGAGCAGCAATGCGTAGCCGGAACCGGCGATTTGTTCATACAGCGAATCCATCTCGGCGCGCGCGATCTGGACGAGTTCCTCGTGTTCGCCGTGCAGTTCACGCAGCCGCCCCTGTCCGAGGACGGTCGTCTCGTAATCGCGTGCCGGGTCGAGCTTGAAATCTTTGAGGCAGCGTCGCCAGGAACCGTCGACGAATCGCGCGACCGGTGCGTCGAGAATGACTTCCGCAGAACCGTGGAGCGCGACGCGCTCAACCAGTTCGGCGTGCGGCAAGGCTTCTGTCGCGCTCATGCGCCGAGCCGGCCGCTTGGCGGTTCGTTGTTTTTCATCAGTGTGCCCAACTCCCATCGAGCATGTGGGTACGGTTGTAGGCGTGTGCGGGCAAGTGTGTCAAGTGCCTGGGCGCGAAGTGTCACGAATATGACATGCCTCGGCCGCTGACACGCCGGGCCGTGGGGCATGTGCATGTCCGGTGAGGCACGGCCATAACCGGGCAAAAAGCTCAAAATGGGTCTATGGGGCTCGACTGGCACGATGTTTGCTAAGTGTCGACAGGGGGCAAGCGCGAAGGTCGCGAGCCGTGTGGAAACAGGCAACAAGAGGAGTTGGCACAAATGACATCCGCCCAAATTGGCGCGGTCGGCGCTGCGCCGTCC
>JABEVI010000166.1 GCA_013044085.1 Steroidobacteraceae bacterium | reverse complement strand
CGATGTCGTCTGTCTTCAGGAGACCCGCGCGCAGGTCGCGCAACTCACCGATCCGATCTTCCGGCCGCGCGGCTACCATTGCTACTACTTCGACGCGCGCGCCAAGGGGTATGCCGGCACCGCGATCTACGCGAAGCGCGAGCCGACGCGTGTCGAGCGCGGTTTCGGCGTCGCGGAATTCGACGACGAGGGGCGCTACCTCGAGGCGCAATTCGCACAGGTGAGCGTGGTCTCGCTGTATCTGCCGTCCGGATCTTCGGGCCCGGAGCGCCAGGCCTCCAAATTCCGGTTCCTGGATGCCTTCATGCCGCACCTGCGCGAACTGCAGCGGCGACGCAAGCCGACCATTCTCTGCGGCGACTGGAACATCGCCCACAAGCCGATCGACCTGAAGAATTGGAAGTCGAACCAGAAGAACTCGGGATTTCTTCCCGAGGAGAGGCGTTGGCTCGACGCTGTATTCGACGGGGGAGGCTACGTTGACGCCTTCCGGGTCGTCAACCAGGAAGCCGAGCAGTACACCTGGTGGTCCAACCGAGGTCAGGCTTACGCGAAGAACGTCGGCTGGCGCATCGATTATCACGTCGCGAGCGCCGCGCTGCGCGACGGCATCCGCCGCGCAGAGATATACAAGGAGCGGCGGTTCTCCGATCATGCGCCACTCATTCTCGACTACGATCTCGAGTTCTAGCGCGTGAAACCCGCGGGCAAGGCGAGCCTGTTGCGGGCGCTGCGCGACCGGCGCATGTTGGCGACGGTGTTGCTCGGCTTCTCCTCGGGGCTGCCGTTCAATCTAACCGGCGCGACCTTGCAGGCCTGGCTCGCGGACTCGAAGCTCGACATTCGCACGATCGGCCTGTTCTCGCTGGTCGGATTGCCGTATGTGCTGAAGTTTCTCTGGGCGCCGCTGCTCGACCGGTATCTTCCGCCGCTGCTCGGCAGACGCCGTGGCTGGATCCTCGTCTACCAGCTGTGTCTGGCCGTGGCGATCGGCGTGATGGGCCTGAGCTCGCCGCAAAAGGCACCGTTCGTACTTGGTCTCCTCGCGCTGATCGTGGCCTCTTTATCGGCCTCGCAGGACATCGTGATCGACGCCTATCGGGTCGATCTCATCCCCGCCGAACAGCGCGCACTCGCCGCCGCGGCGAGTGCGTTCGGCTATCGGACCGCGGCGATGTTCGCCGGCGCGGTGATCGTGCTGATTGCCGCGAGCACCGGGTGGCGCGCCGCCTACGGCATTGTCGCCGTCTTGATGGCGATGACGACGTTCGTCACGCTCTGGTCGCCCGAGCCGGAACATCCGGGCCGCCCGCCGCCGACGCTGCTCGAGGCGGTGATCGAGCCGGCCAAGGATTTCCTTCGCCAGCCGGGGGCTTGGGGCCTTTTGCTGCTGGTGTTGTTGTACAAGTTCGGCGACGCATTCGCGCTCAGCCTGTACAGCGCTTTCATGATCAAGGGGATGGGGTTTTCCCTCGCCGAGCTCAGCATCGCCGGCAAGGTCAACATGACCATCTCGACGATGATCGGCACGGCGCTCGGCGGCTGGCTGTACATGCGCTGGGGCATGTTTCGCTCGTTGCTCACGTTTGGCGTGCTTCAGGCAGCGACGATTCTGATGTTCTTGTGGCTCGATCTGGCCGGCAAGCATCTGGCGTTGATGGTCGTTGCGACGAGTGTCGACAATCTGGCCGGCGGCATGGGGCTCGCCGCGTTCATCGCCTTCCTGATGGCGCAGTGCACACCTAATTATAGTGCGACCCAATATGCACTGCTGTCGGCGCTTGCCGCGGTGCCGCGCGTGCTGATCGCGTCGATCGCCGGTGCAGTCGTGCATTCGGTCGGCTGGGCGCACTTCTTCGTCGCCGCGTTCCTATCGGCAATTCCCGGCGTCGCCCTCCTCGTGTGGATGAGGCCGCGAATCCGGCACTTGGAAGGGCGCGAACGCGCGACCTTCGCCAAGCCATGAGCGCGCGGTTATCGCGTTGCGGCAACCGCGCGATACCGCGATCAGCGTCGTAGTGCGCTTTCGACGGTTCCTGACCAAGCCGCGGGTTGGGCGAAGTCCTCGAATTCTCGATCGAGGTCCTCGGTGCCGATATCGACCGAACCGGACCAATCCTCCGGCGCTTCGCCGTTCTGGAGCGAGCCTTCCAGCATCTGCTCACTCCAGGCTTCGTAGTCCATTTCGGCGACCGAGCCGTCAAAGTACTGAATCTCGATCGTCTGATCGTCTTCATCGATCGCCACGACTTCGAACATCGCACCCGTGGCGTCCCGATACCATTGTTCCACGACCGGCTTGGCTAGGCTCATTGTCCCGCTCCTCGGATTCTCCTTCGGTTTGTCCCATTCAACTCTGATTGTCGTACCGGTGCAATAGCCGTTCGTGGCGCGCCGCGTCGATCCAATCAGGCTTCGCGCCGGGTGTAGGCCAGGTCCCAGACGCCATGGCCGAGGCGTTCGCCGCGGCGCTCGAAGCGGGTCGGCGGGCGAAATCCGGGGCGTTCCACGAAGCCGCCATCCGGGTTCGCCGACGCAAGGCGCGGCTCAGCGTTGCCGAGGGCGAGCATCTGCTCGGCATAAGGTTGCCAGTCCGTCGCGAGCCGCAGCTCGCCACCCACCCGCAGCTTGTCGGCGGCGGTCGCGATGAACGAGGCGTCGACGAGCCGGCGCTTCAGGTGGCGCTTTTTGTGCCAGGGGTCGGGAAAGAACACCAGCATCTCGTCGAGCGAGCGATCGGTGAGATTGTGTGCCAGCACCTCGACGACGTCGCGGCAGATCACACGCAGGTTCGTGAGGCGCGTGCGCTCGGCGTGCAGCAACAACCGACCCACTCCCGCGCGATGCACCTCGACGCCGAGGTAGTCGATGTGCGGATTCGCCGCTGCAAGCGCGCCGATCACCTCGCCCGCACCGAAGCCGATTTCCAGCCATCGAGGCGCCTCGCGCCCGAAGATCGCGTCCAGATCGAGAAGCTGATCAGTCGGCTCGATGCCGTAAACCGGCCAGAGATCCTCGAGTGCGCGTTGTTGCGCGGCGGTGACCCGCCCGGCGCGCAGCACGAAGCTGCGAATT
>JABEVI010000165.1 GCA_013044085.1 Steroidobacteraceae bacterium | reverse complement strand
GGGCGCGCCCGAGATGCTCGTCACCTACGAAGCGTGGCGGCGGGCGGACCGGCGCGCGATCGTGCGGTTCACGGACGGCCTGGTGCGGTTGTTCGCCAACCCATTGCCCATCGTGCGCTGCGCACGCAACCTAGGCCTGCTCGCCTTCGATCGGCTGCCGCCGGCGAAGCGCGCCTTGTCGGCGCTGAGCACGGGCGCGTTCGGCCGGGTGCCGAAACTCGCCCGCGGCGTGCCGTTGCGATGAGACAGGAATTCGACGTCGCGATCGTCGGTGCGGGGCCGGTGGGGACGGCGCTTGCCGCCCTGCTGATCGCGCGCCGCGTCTGCGCGCCCGCGCGCGTGGCGGTGATCGACGCCTCGTTTCCGGCGTCGGCCGAGGGCGCCGACTGGGATCTGCGGGTCTTCGCTCTGAGCCGCGCGAGCGAGCGCCTGCTCGCGGCCTGCGGTGTCTGGGGCCGTCTGCCGGTCACACACCGGCTCGGCTATGAGCGCATGTGCGTCTGGGACGCCGGCGGCACGCCGGGCGGGCGCGGATCGCTCAGCTTCGACTGCGCCGACATCGGCGAGCCGAATCTGGGCAGCATCGTCGACGGCCGCGCGCTCAAATGGCATTGCCTGCAGGCGGCGCGGCAGGCCGGAGCCGTCTGCATCGAGGCGGGTCTGCGCGATGTCGCCGTCGATGAGGGTGCCGTGCGCATGAGACTCGCCGATGGGCGTGAAATCGCCGCGCGTCTGCTCGCGGCCGCCGATGGGGCCCGATCGCCGAGCCGCCAGCTGCTCGGCATCGGCACCCGCGGGCACGCTTACGGCGCGGATGCGCTGGTCATGCACGTGCACACCGAGCGGCCGCATCGAAACACGGCATGGCAGCGATTTCTACCGAGCGGACCGCTTGCGCTGCTGCCGCTGCCGGACGGGCGCTCCTCGATCGTTTGGAGCGTCCACCGGGAGAAGGCCGAGCGCTTGCGCGCGCTCGATGCGGCGGCGTTCTCGTCGGCGCTCGATGAGGCGAGCGACGGAGTTCTCGGCGCTACCCGAGCGGACACGCCGCTCGCGAGCTTTGCGCTGCAGTTGCAGAGCGCGAACGTGTATGCGCGCGAACGCGTCGCGCTGCTCGGCGATGCGGCACATGTCGTGCATCCCTTGGCCGGCCAGGGACTGAATCTCGGCTTCCTCGACTGCGCCGCGCTGGTCGACGTGCTCGAACAGGCCGGCCAGGCCGCCGCCTTCGGGGATCTGCGCGTTCTGCGTCGCTACGAGCGCTGGCGCAAGAGCGAGAACCAGCCGGCGGCGGTCGGATTCGACGCGCTCGATCGATTGTTCTCGAACGACGACCCGGTGCTCCGGGCGCTGCGGGGCGTCGGTCTGCAAGCCGTGTCACGCCTGCCGTTCGCCAAACGGTGGCTGGCGCAGCGCGCCTTGGGGTGTCGGGGCGATGTCGCGCCGTTCATCACCGGGCCCGCTGAACCCTAGAGCCGGTCGATCTTCGCCGCGCAGATGAAATCGTTGACGGAGAGTCCGCCGATCGAGTGAGTGCGGTAGGTGATGCGGCAATAGCCGTAGCCGATGGCCAGATCCGGATGATGGTCCTCGAGGTTCGCGATGTGCGCAAGCGCGTTGACGAAACTCATGGTGCGCCAGAAATCCCGGAACTTGCAGGCTCGCGTCAGGCTCTTCGCATCCGGCGACAGGCGCCAGTCCGTGTGCAGCTGTTTGAGCAATTCCTGCGCCTCGACCTCGCCGAGCGGCTCGACCCCACCCTCGCAGGGCTTGCATTTGCCTTGCGCCAGATCGTTCATGCGTCCCTGCGCGCGTAGCTGCGGTCGATGTAACGCTCGACCAGATCCTGGAACTCCTCGGCGATCTTCTGGCCCTTTAATGTCACCGTCTTCTCGCCGTCCTCGTAGACCGGGGCGACCGGCACCTCGCCGGTGCCCGGCAGGCTGATGCCGATGTTCGCATGCTTGCTCTCGCCGGGGCCGTTGACGACGCAGCCCATCACGGCGACCGTCATCTCCTCGACGCCGACGCGTTCCTTGCGCCATTGCGGCATTCGGTGCCGGATGTGCGTCTGGATCTTCTGCGCAAGTTCCTGAAAATAGGTGCTGGTCGTGCGGCCGCATCCGGGGCAGGCGACGACCATCGGCGTGAATGAGCGCAGGCCCATCGTCTGCAGGATTTCCTGGGCGACGATGACCTCCTGGGTGCGATCACCGCCGGGTTCCGGCGTCAGGGAGACGCGGATCGTGTCGCCGATACCGTCCTGCAGCAAGACGCCGATCCCGGCGGTCGAGGCGACGATCCCCTTACTGCCCATTCCGGCCTCGGTCAGGCCGAGATGCAGCGGGTAGTCGCAACGCTTGGCAAGGTTGCGGTACACGGCAATCAGATCCTGCACGCCGCTCACCTTGGCGCTGATCACGATCCGGTCGGCGCCCAGGCCCAACGCCTCGGCACGCTGCGCGCTCTGCAGCGCCGAGACGACGATCGTCTCGCGCATGACGTCGAGCGCGGTGAGCGGCTCGGCCAGCTTGGAGTTCTCATCCATCATCCGGGTCAACAAGTCCTGATCGAGGCTGCCCCAGTTCACGCCGATGCGCACCGGCTTGTCGTGGCGACAGGCGATCTCGATCATCTCCGCGAACTGCGGATCGCGCTTGGAGCCGCGACCGACGTTGCCCGGATTGATGCGCAACTTCGCGAGCGCGCGCGCGCATTCGGGGTGGGCTTTGAGGAGTTTGTGGCCGTTGAAGTGGAAATCGCCGACCAGCGGAGTGCGCACACCGCGCGCATCGAGGCGATCGCGTATCGGCGCCACCGCCGCTGCCGCCGCTTCATTGTTGACCGTGATGCGCACCAGCTCGGAGCCGGCTCGTGCAAGGCTCGCGACCTGTTCGACCGTCGCCTCGATGTCGGCGGTGTCGGTGTTGGTCATCGACTGCACCACGATCGGCGCGCCGCCGCCGACGGTCACGGACTCTATTTTCACGGCTTTCGCAGTTCTTCGGGAAATCATGATTCGAACGCTTGCCAGGGCGAGGTTGCCCGGCCGTCATTCTAGCGCGATGAGCGCCGATATCACGTCGCCGTGTTAACCGGCATAATGGCGCGCATGCCCACCAGGCTCGTCTATTCAACCGGCGCAGGCTTCCTGTGCCCGAATTGCCGCCGGGCGGCGCGCGAGTGTGTCTGCCCGAAGGGTGCTCCCGGTGCCGTCGGCCCGATCCGTCCGCGGGTCGGTCGCGAAACGCAGGGGCGGTCCGGCAAGGGCGTCACCACGGTCAGTGGCTTGCCGCTGCCCCCCGAGCAGATCGCCTCGCTCGCCGCGAGCCTGAAGAAACGCTGCGGTTCCGGCGGCACGGTGCGCGCGGGGGTCATCGAGATCCAGGGCGAGCATCGCGACACGATCGTCGCCGAGTTGATCAAACTAGGATGGCCCGCGAAGCGGTCCGGAGGGTAGGAGTGAAGATGCCGCGTTTTGCCGTCGTCCTTTGCAGCATCATCTTGGGTGCCGGTATCAGTGCCGGAGCCGGCGCCAGCGGCGCCGCTTGCAGGGGATCCGAGCAGGAGTGGGCCCGGACGCTTTCGCGAATCTCCTCGGGCGTCGTCTCGATTCAAATCGACGTGCCTCGCGCCTTCGACACCGGTTGGAACGAGACGGCGCAGGCGACCGGCTTCGTGATCGACGCGAAGCGTGGACTGATTCTCACCAACCGCCATGTCGTCACGCCGGGCCCGGTGGTCGCGCAGGCGATTTTTCAGAACCGGGAGGAGGTGCCGCTGTATCCGGTCTATCGGGACCCGGTACACGACTTCGGAATCTTCCGCTACGACCCGAGAAAGCTGCGCTTCATCAAGCCGGTGCAACTGCCTCTCGATCCGGCCGGTGCGGTCGTGGGTCGGGAGATTCGCGTGGTCGGCAACGATGACGGCGAACAATTGTCGATACTCGCCGGCACGCTCGCGCGGCTCGACCGCGCGGCACCGGATTACGGCTTCGGCAAGTACAACGACTTCAACACGTTCTACTATCAGGCGGCGTCCGGCACGTCCGGCGGCTCTTCCGGCTCACCGGTCATCGATATCAAGGGCCGCGTCGTCGCCTTGAACGCGGGCGGGGCCACCGGCGCCGCATCGAGCTTCTATTTTCCGCTGCCCGAGGTGGTGCGGGCGCTGCGCTACATCGACGCGGGCAAACCCGTGCCCCGCGGCACGCTCGAAACCGTGTTTACCTACACGCCGTACGACGAACTCACCCGTCTCGGGCTCGGGCGGGCGACGGAGGCCCGCATGCGCCGGGAGTTTCCCCGGCTGACCGGCATGCTAGTGGTGAACGACGTGCAACCGGGCTCGGATGCGGCGCGTTTTCTGCAGCCCGGCGACATCTTGATCTCGATCGACGGCAAGCCCATACCGGAGTTTTTCTCGCTCGAGACGCTGCTCGATAATCACGTCGGCCGCCGGGTGCGTGTCGTGGTGCAGCGCGGCGGCGAGCGACTGCATGGCACGCTTAGCGTCGAGAATCTGGATTCGATCACCGCGCATGAGTACGTCGAATTTGGCGATGCGGTCGTGCACACGCTCTCGTATGAGGAGGCGCGCAGCTATCATCTGCCGATCAAGGGCGTCTTCGTCGCCGATCCGGGCTACGTGTTTGGCAGCGCGGGCATACCGCGCGGGGCCTTGATCAGCCAGGTCAACGGTCGACCCGTGGCCAATCTCTCAGACTTCAAGAAGGCGCTCGCGCGCCTCGCCGATGGGGCGAGGGCAACGGTGCGCTACGTGACGCTGCAGAACCCGCGGGCGACCGAACTGCAGGTGATTCGCATGGATCGGCGCTGGTTCCCGGCGCGTGACTGCGTTCGCGACGACCACCTCGGCACCTGGCCTTGCAAGCGGCTGCCGCCCGGGCCGGCGCCAAAGCCGTTGCGGCCGGCCTCGACCCGCTTCGCGCACACCGGCGATCCGCGGATCGACCGGCTCGCGCCGTCGCTCGTGACGGTAAACTTCGACATGCCTTATTCCGTATCCGGGGTCGCCGAGCGGTACTACCACGGCACCGGAGTCATCGTCGACGCGAAGCGGGGTCTGATCGTCACCGACCGCAACACCGTTCCGGTCGCGCTCGGTGACGTGCGCATCACCTTCGCCGATACGGTCGAGGTGCCCGGCAAGGTCGTCTTCATTCATCCGTTGCACAACCTCGCGGTGATTTCCTACGACCCGAAGCTGATCGGCGACACGCCGGTTCGCGCGGCCCGCTTCGACGAGCGCCCGCTGCGGGCCGGTGAGCGTGTCTGGGTCGTCGGCCAGCACGGCGATTCCCGGGTGATGTCGCAGAGCACCGAGGTTGCGGGTCACTCCGACTTGTCGCTGCCGCTGTCGCGGACACTGCGCTTCCGGGACAGCAACCTCGACGTCGTCGACCTCGTGAATCCGCCGGCGGATTACGACGGTGTGATCGCGGACCGCAAGGGCGATGTGCGGGCCTTGTGGTCGAGTTTCGCCTATGACACGCCGCAGGGTATCGCGCAGGCCAATCACGGCATTCCGGCCGGAATCGTCACGGAAATGGTCAGGGACGTCGTCCAAGGGCGGCCGATCTACTCGCTGGAGGCGGAGTTTGGCGTCGAGTCGCTTGCCGATGCGCGCAAGCTCGGGCTGACGCGCGCCTGGGTGCGCCGATTCGAGGCGCATGCCGAGCGACACCGCCAGGTGCTGAGCATCGAGCGGCTCGCGGCGGATTCTCCGGAGGCGCGGCTGCTCGAACCGGGGGACTTGTTGCTCGCGGTCGACGGCAAGGTGGTGAACCGCTTCCGCGAGGTCGAACTGGCCGTGCAACGCCCCGAGGTCACGCTCACCATGTGGCGCAATGGTGCGGCCAAGACCTTGAGCCTGCCGACGGTGCCGTTGCGCGGACGGGGAATCGACCGTGTGCTGATCTGGGCCGGCGCCACACTGCAGGCGCCGTATCGCGCGCTGGCGATGCAACGCGGCATACCGCACACGGGGGTGTTCGTGTCGTTCTTCTGTTTCGGCTCGCCGGCGGCGCACTATGGGCTGTTCGCCGGTCGTCGGATCACCGAAGTCGATGGCCGACCGACGCCGAACCTGGATGCGTTCATCCATGCGGTCGACGGCAAGCCGGATCGGGCGTCGGTGCGGCTGAAGACGGTGACATGGAACGGTCAGGTCAGCGTGATCACACTGAAGCTCGACAAGCACTACTGGCCGGCCTACGAGCTCGAGCGCCGGCCGGACGGTTCCTGGAAGCGTATCGATCTGGATCCGCTCGACGTCGGCGCCGCGCCGGGGGACTTGCGCGCGATTGCCGATGCCGGCGATTGATTGGGGGTTTGGCGTGGTTCGAGCGACACAGACTGAACTCGAAGCGGCCGTCGCGGTGTTGCGCGCGGGCGGTCTCGTCGCGTTTCCGACGGAGACGGTCTACGGCCTCGGCGCGAACGCGGCCGATGCCGTCGCGGTCGCGAAAATTTTCGCGCTGAAAGGGCGCCCGGCGGATCACCCGGTGATCGTGCATCTGGACCACCCGCGCTATTTGCACCGCTGGGTTCGGGACATGCCCGAGGTTGCCCAGCGTCTCGCGGCCCGATTCTGGCCCGGACCGCTGACATTGATTCTGCCGAAGGCCGCCGAGGTCAACGCCGTCGTGACGGGCGGTCAGGATAGCATCGGGATCCGGGTGCCCTCGCATCCGGCTGCCCAGCAACTCCTGAGCGCGTTCGGCGGCGGAATCGCGGCGCCATCGGCGAATCGCTATGGTCACCTCAGCCCGACCAAGGCTGAGCACGTGCGCGAGGAATTCGGCGCCGAGCTTGCCCTGGTGCTCGATGGCGGAGACTCACAGATCGGGCTGGAATCGACCATCGTCTCCTGTCTCGGCGACGGGGCGCGGTTGCTGCGCCCCGGCCACATCACCCGCTCGCAACTCATCGAGACCATCGGCGCGCTCATCGAGGGTGGCGATGCGCCACGCTCGCCCGGTGACCGAAGCTCGCATTACGCGCCGCTGACGCCGCTCGAGCTGGTCGCTTCCGGGGACATCGAGGCGCGGGTGGCCGAGCACATCGGCCGCGGCGAGAAGATGGCGGTGCTGGCGATGCGCCCGCCGCTGCATGCCCGGGCGCAGATGACCTGGATCAATGCCGGCCGCAAGCCCGATCACTATGCCCACCATTTGTACAGCCATCTGCGCACGCTCGACCAGGCCGCCTGCGCGAAGATCCTCGTCGAGGCGCCGCCGCTCGAGGAGCGCTGGGCCGCGATCAACGACCGCTTGTCGCGTGCCTGCGGCCTCGGCGGTGGTGTGAGGGAACCCGATGCTCGCTGAGGACTGCCGTGCGCTCGATCCGGCGCTCGATCCGTTCTGCCCGGAGGCGATCGAGCGGCTCGTCGCCCGGCACGGCTCGCCGCTGCTCCTTATCGATGCCGTGCGTGTGCGTGCCCAGTACCGCCGCCTCGCTGCGGCCCTGCCCGGCGTCGATCTGCATTTCGCGATGAAGCCGCTGCCGCACCGCTCGGTGGTCGAGATCCTGCGTGACGAGGGCGCCTGTTTCGACCTGGCGAGCGACGGCGAGATCGAGCTGGCGCGGCGCGCGGGCGTCGCAGCTGCGCGCTGCATCCACACGCATCCGATCAAGCGTGAATCCGACATCCGCAGCGCGCTCGACTTCGGGATCGACACCTTCGTCGCCGACAATCCGGACGAGATCCGCAAGTTCGGCAAATTTCGGCGGCGTGCCGGCTTGTTGATCCGGGTCGCGTTCCGCAGTCCGGACGCGGTTTGCGATTTGTCGCGCAAGTTCGGCTGCGATCCTCAGGACGTGGCGCCGCTGTGCGAACTCGCCGCCGCGCTGAACATTACCGTGCACGGACTGTCGTTTCACGTCGGCTCGCAGGCGATGAGTCCCACAATGCACGTCGAGGCGATCGAGGCGTGCGCGCGGCTTCTCTCGAGCGCGGCGGTGTGTTGCGAGCGTCCCGGGGTGCTCGACATCGGCGGCGGCTTCCCGGTCGATTATCGGCATACGGCGATGCCGATAGAGGATTTTTGCACGCCGATTCGGGCCGCGCTGAGCACACTGCCGGCCGGGGTGCGGGTCATTGCCGAGCCCGGCCGGTACCTCGTCGCGCCGGCCGCCATCGGCGTCGCCACGGTCATGGGTCGGGCCAAGCGCGCCGGCCGTTGGTGGTATTACCTCGACGACGGTGTGTACGGCTCCTACAGCGGACGTCTGTTCGACCATGCGAACTACGAGCTGGACGCATTGCGCGGCGGCGCCGAGCGCCATCCTTCGGTGCTCGCCGGCCCGACCTGCGACAGCATCGACGTGATCGAAGAGAACCTGTCATTGCCCCGCCTCGCGATCGGCGAACTGGTCGTCGGCCGGTCGATGGGCGCGTACACCTGGGCGTGCGCCTCGGAGTTCAATTTTTTTCCGAAGGCGAGCGTGCTCGCGCTCGATCGAGGCCGGATCATCGCCGGACAGGATGGCGCATGAACTTGGGAAGCCTGACCGCGATCCACCGGCTCGTCGAGCGCTGCCGGGCAGGCACCTATCCACCGGCCGTGGCAAGGATGCGCTCCGGCTGGGTGGTGCTCGGGGAGCGGCAGGTGGTTCCCGGCTATTGCCTGCTGTTGCCGGATCCGGTCGTCGCGCATCTGAACGCGTTGTCGGTCGCGGCGAGAGGCGTCTTTCTGCTGGAGATGGCGTCGCTCGGTGATGTTCTGCTCGAACTGAGCGGTGCGACACGCATCAATTACGCGATGTTCGGCAACGCCGAACCGGCCCTGCATGCCCATCTGTTTCCGCGCCACGAGAGCGAGCCTGAGTCGATGCGCGCCCTGCAGCCGTGGGCGCTCGACTGGGAGTCGGCGCCAGCGTACGAGGAGCACATCCACGGCGAGTTGCAGCGGCGCATTCGCGCGGCGTTGGCGCCGTGAGGTTCATCCGGGGGTTTCGCGGAGCGCACGCACGAGATCCTGAAGTTCGCCGAACGGCGCCGAGCAAGTCGTGCCGATGCACAAATAAGCGACGGTCGATCCGACGGCGGGTTTGTCGGCAAATGCGTTTGGTAGCCGCGGTTCGTCATCGGGTATGGCGAGCACCAGCCGTTGCGGCGCGTACACCCGGCGAAGCTCACGGGCCCATCGCTCCGCCTCCCCGCCTGCGCCGCGGATCACGACGGTTTGCTGGGGCTGCAAGCGCCGCTGCAGGGCGTTGATGAGGCCCATGTGGCCCTCCGGGTGGTGCGACATCAGCGGCAGGGCGGCACTCAGCGTACGCTGCGCCGCAAGCAGGTAGCGTGGTTCGCCACTGAGGCTGCCGAGGCGGCTGAGCAGGTCGGCCGCGACACCATTGCCCGATGGCAGCGATTCGTCGGCGAACGGTTTGGCGCGGTAAAGCAGCGTTTCGTGATCGCATGCGGTAAAAAAGAATCCGCCGGCTGCGCCGTCCTCGAAGTCGGCGAGCAGCCGTTCCGCCAGATCGATGAGCAGGTTCCAGTCGCGGCTGCGCCAGCGGGTCTGCAGCAGCTCGAGCAGAGCGTCGGCGAGGAAGGCATGATCATCCAGATAGGCCGCAAACCGTGCCCGGCCGCCGGCGTGGACGGCGAACAGCCTGCCGTCCTGCCATAGCCGTTCCGCGATGAAGTCCGTCGCGGCGCACGCGGCGTCCGCCAGCTCCGGCCGGTCGAGCACCCGCGAGGCGATCGCGAGTCCGCGGATCAGCAGGGCATTCCAAGCGGTGAGCACCTTTTCGTCGCGGCCGGGTTGGGCGCGCCGGGTGCGGCGACTTAGGAGTTTGGCGCGTGCCGACTCGATGGACGCTTCGGTCGCAGCCTCCTCGCGGTTCAGCCGCGCGCCGATCTCGGCCAGCGGTTCGACGACGCGCAGGTGCCAGCGTCCCGCGAAATTCGCCGGCCCGTCGACCCCGTAGCGGGCCGCGAAGGGCGCGAATTCCTCCGCCTCGAGCAATGAGGAAATCTCCTCGCGATCCCAGAGGTAGGACCCGCCCTCGCCGTCCGCAGCATCGGCGTCGAGGCTCGAGTAGAACGCCCCCTCAGGCGAGCGCATATCGCGCAGCGCCCAGTCGGCGGTCTCGCCGGCGATGCGCGCGAACAGCGCTTCCCCGGTTGCCAGGTGTGCCTCGGCGTACAGGGAGAGCAGCATGCCGTTGTCATAGAGCATTTTCTCGAAGTGCGGGATCTCCCACTTCGGATCGACCGCGTAGCGGTGCCATCCGCCGCCGATCTGATCGTAGATGCCGCCCTCGGCCATGCGGGTCAGGCACAGGCCGACCATGTACAACGCGCCGAGGTCCGGTTGCGGCAAGTGCGCGCTCGAGCGCCAATGCCGCAGCGCCCGTTCGATGCGCAATGCATGCGGAAATTTCGGCGCGCCGCCGAAGCCGCCGTTTTGCGGGTCGAAACTGGCGTCGAGCGCCGAGCGCGCGGCGTCGATGGGCGCCGGCTGCAGCGAAGCCCCCGGCGGCCCGCCGTCCGGCAGCACCGCCGCGAATGCGGCACGCAGTGGTTCGGCCTGGGCGGCGATGGTGTCGCGATTCGCGGCATAGTAATCGGCCGCACGCCCGAGCAGCTCGCGGAACGCCGGCAAGCCATACCCCGCCTCTTTCGGGAAATAGGTGCCGCCAAAATACGGCTGGCGGCCGTGCGGCGTCAGGAACATCGTCAGTGGCCATCCCCCCGGGGCGCGGCTGAGCAATTGCTGGGCGATCTGGTAGATGCGGTCGATGTCCGGACGTTCCTCGCGATCCACCTTGATGTTGACGAATCGCGCGTTCATCACCGCCGCCGTGGCGGCATCCTCGAAGGACTCGTGCGCCATCACGTGGCACCAATGACAGGCCGAGTAGCCGATCGAGAGGAGAATCGGCTTGTCCTCGGCCCGCGCCTTGTCCAGGGCCTCGTCCGTCCATGCAAACCAGTCGACCGGGTTGCCGGCGTGCTGCAAAAGATAGGGACTGGTTTCGCCCTGGAGTCGATTGCGATGCATCGTGCCCGCCCGTGTCGGTTAGAATGCGCGCCACTATAGCCGAAGCGGTCGTGATGCCTAATACCGGGAATGTCGCGCAACTGCCCACATTGCGCCTGAAACGCAATGAGGATCGGCGCCTTTTGGCCGGTCATTTATGGGTGTTCAGCAACGAGGTCGACGCGGCGCAGACGCCGCTGGGGCGATTCGCGCCCGGGGATCTGGTGCGGGTGCTGGCGCATAACGACCGCGGCCTCGGCTTGGCCTATGTCAACCCGGGTTCGCTGATCTGCGCACGCTTGCTCGAGACCTGGACGATCCCGGATACCGCCTGGTTCGCCGCGCGCTTTCGTCGCGCACTCGAGTGGCGCGAGCGACTCTACGAGGCACCGTATTATCGCCTGATCCACGGTGAGGCCGACGGTCTGCCGGGACTCGTGGTCGACCGCTTCGGCGCGACCTGCGTCGTCCAGATCGGCACCGCCGGCATGGAGGCGCAGCGACAGCGGATCGAAGAGGCGCTGCTCGGGGTGTCCGGCATCGACTCGATTCTCTTGAAGAATGATGGTGGCGGGCGCGAACTCGAGGGACTGCCGGCCTACGTCGAAGCGGCGGGCGCACCGGTCGCGGAGCTCGCGAGCGTCGTCGAGGATGGCCTGCGCTACTCGACGCAGCTGCGCGATGGCCAGAAGACCGGCTGGTACTTCGATCAAAGCGCGAATCGGCGCACGCTGCGCAAGTACATCCGCCCCGGGATGCGTGTGCTCGATGTGTTCAGCTACGTCGGCGCCTGGGGTGTGAGCGCGGCGCGCGCCGGAGCCGGCGACGTGCTTTGCGTCGACAGCTCGGCGCGGGCGCTGGAACTCGCCGTCGAGAATGCGAAGCGCAACGGATTCGCGCTGCGAACGCGCAAGGGCGATGCGTTCGAGGTATTGGATCAGCTCGCCGCGGAGCGGGAGAAATTCGACCTGATCATCGTCGACCCGCCGGCGTTCGCGAAGCGCAGGAAGGACCTGCCGAAGGCGCAGGCCGCCTATCGGCGGCTGAACCAGGCCGCGATCCGGCTGCTCGACGCCGGCGGCTTGCTCGTCTCCTGCTCGTGTTCGCATCATTTGAGCGCCGATCAGCTGCAGGAGGCCATCGCCAAGGCCGCCCGCGCTTCGGCCAGACATCTGCAGATACTCGAAACCGGCGGCCAAGGGCCCGACCATCCCGTGCATCCGGCGATCCCGGAGACACGCTATCTGAAGGCGCACTTCTGCCGGGTGGACGAGGCGCTGCCTTGATGATGAGGTTCTCCGAACCTGACCGGGTGAGGTAAACTGCCGTCCCATGATCGTCTATCCGCATATCAATCCGATCGCTTTCTCCATTGGGCCGTTCTTCGGCGTGGGTCCGCTGCAGGTGCATTGGTACGGCATCATGTACCTGATCGGCTTCGCGGCCGCATGGAGCCTCGCCCGGTACCGCGCCAGCCGCCCGCTGTCGACCTGGTCGGGCCTCGACATAGACGACCTCATCTTCTATTGCGCCATCGGCGTGATCGTCGGCGGCCGGCTCGGTTGGTGCATCTTCTACGGCAATGAAGTGATCTACGGGCGCGGCACGACGCCGCGGGATTGGCTGAACATCTTTAGGATCTGGGACGGCGGCATGTCCTTCCACGGCGGCCTGACCGGCGTGGTGATCGCCGCCATGTTGTTCGCGCGGGCCAAGGGCAAGCGTGCCGTCGACGTCTTCGATTTCCTGGCGCCGCTGCCGGGAATCGGCCTGATGGCGGGAAGACTCGGAAATTTCATCAACGGCGAGCTGTGGGGCAAGCCGACCAACCTGCCCTGGGCCTTCGGCGTGCCGAACGCGCAGGGTGTGTTGATCGGACGGCATCCCTCGCAGCTGTACGAGGCCGCGCTCGAGGGGCTGACGCTGTTCTTGATCCTGTGGTTCTACACGAAAAAGCCGCGTCCACGGCTCGCGCCGAGCGCATTGTTCATGATCGTCTACGGCATCGCGCGCTTCTCGGTCGAGTGGGTCCGGCTGCCCGACGCGAACATCGGTTATCTTTACGGCGGATGGCTGACGATGGGTATGCTGCTGACGATGCCGATGATGGTCATCGGTGCGATCATGATGGTCTATGCCTATCGGCGCAACGGGGTCAGCGGCAACCTGAAGCCGGCCGACGGCCCATAGGCTGCCTCGGCCGATGCGGCAATATCTCGATTTCCTGAGCGACATATTGCAAGCCGGCGCCCGCAAAGGCGACCGCACCGGAACGGGCACGATCAGTGTCTTCGGACGACAGATGCGTTTCGATCTCGGCGCCGGGTTCCCGCTGGTGACTACGAAGAAGCTGCATCTGCGCTCGATCGTCCACGAACTCCTGTGGTTCCTGAGCGGCGACACGAACGTCGGATACCTTCACGAACACGGGGTCACGATCTGGGATGAATGGGCGGACGCGGCCGGTGATCTTGGCCCGATATACGGACGCCAATGGCGCAGCTGGCCGACCGCGGACGGCCGCCACATCGACCAGATCGCGCAGCTTCTCGGGCAGCTGCGCTCGGAGCCGGATTCGCGTCGTCTGATCGTCAGCGCGTGGAACGTCGCCGAACTCGACGAGATGGCGCTGGCACCGTGCCACGCGCTGTTCCAGTTCTACGTGGCGGGTGGGCGGCTCTCGTGCCAGCTCTACCAGCGTAGCGCCGACGCGTTCCTTGGAGTTCCCTTCAATATCGCCTCTTATGCACTGCTCACGCACATGCTCGCCGATCAAAGCGGACTTCAGCCCGGCGAATTCGTCTGGACGGGCGGGGACTGCCACATCTACCTGAACCACATCGCCGCGGTCGAAACGCAGATCGCCCGGGAGCCGTTTTCACCGCCGCGCCTGCGTTTGAACCGCAGGCCGCC
>JABEVI010000164.1 GCA_013044085.1 Steroidobacteraceae bacterium | reverse complement strand
GAGGTGAATCGAGTGGCCAAGGTCCTGCTGTTGGGTTACGACCTGGACCAGCCGTCCTTCAGGCACCGCATGCGCAGCCTCGAGCCGGCGCTGGCGGCGGAGGGCTGGCAGGTACGCTGCGAGCGCTTCCCGAGCGGCCGATACGGGCTGCGAACCTGGGAGCGCCGGGCGCTGTTGCGTTGGGCCGACGTCGTGGTGTTGCATCAAATCAAGTTGAGCGCGCTCGAAGCCCGATTGTTCGGCGCATTCAGCCGGCGCCGGGTTTTCGATTTCGACGATGCGATTTACGTGCGCAAGCCGCGCCGCCTCGGCGAGGCCGCGGACGATTCGCGCTGGCGCCGAAGCAAGTTCATCGCCACCTGCCGTTTCGTCGACGAAGTGGCCGCGGGCAATGCGGTGCTCGCCGAGGCGGCGCGCCCGGGGGCTCGGGCCGTGACGATCCTGCCGACATCGATCGAGGTGGCACGCTACACGCCGACGCAAGCCCCCGCCGATGCCGCCCCGGTGATTGCGTGGATCGGCAGCCCGGAGAATCTGGTTTATCTGCAGATGATCCGCCCGGCGCTCGCGGCCGTGGCGGCCCGCCATGCCGGCTTGCGGCTGCGCGTGATTTGCTCCGCGTTCCCCGATTGGCCGGAGGTGCGGGTCGAACGGGTTCTCTGGAGCGAGGCCGGTGAGGCGGGGGCGCTCGCCGGCGCCCACATCGGCATCATGCCGCTCAGCGACGACCAGTGGGCCCGCGGCAAGTGCGCCTTCAAACTTCTCCAGTACATGGCGGCGGCGCTGCCCTGCGTCGCTTCGCCGATCGGCGCGAATACCGAGGCGGTGATCGACGGTGTCACGGGCTATCACGCCGCCGATTTGCGCCAATGGGAGGACCGGCTCCAGGCGTTGATCGGTTCGGCCGAATTGCGGGCGCGCTTCGGCGCCGCCGGGCTCGCGCACGTCGAGACGCACTATGCGATGGCGGCGTATCGCCGCCGCTATCTCGCTGTCCTGACGCGCCTCGCCGCGACGGTCGCCGCGCCCGGGACGCGGCGCGGCTGAGGCGATTTGGTATGCTTCGCGGATGCCGCGTGCGTACGTCCATCAGATCCTGAATCATTACACGCCGCCGCAAGCCCTCGACGCCGGATTCCTGGTTCTCGACAATCGCTCGAACGAGCGGCCCGATTGGTACGAGTACTGGCCGATCCGCCGATATCTGCTGAGCGAGGCGCTCGATGAATCCGCCTTCTACGGGTTCTTGTCGCCGAAGTTCCGGATGAAGACCAACCTCGACGCGGAGGCGGTGTACCGCATTCTGGAGCGCGCGGAGGGCGCGGTCGACGTGGTCCTCTTCAGCCCGAGCATCCACAATACCGCCCACCACTGGAACGTCTTCGATCACGGCGAGGCCGAGCATCCCGGCCTCAAGGCGGTGGCCGCGGAACTGTTCGCGCGCATCGGCCGGCCGACCGATCTGGATGAACTCGTCAGCGATTCGCGCAATACCGTGAACTCGAATTTCTTCGTCGCCAAACCGCGGTTCTGGCGCGCCTGGCTCGAGGTCAACGAGGCGATGTACGCGATTGCCGAGGATCCGGCGGACCGGCTGGGAGAGCGTTTGCGCGAGCCGGTGCCGTACCGTGGTCGCCGGGACGTGCAGATGAAGATCTTCGTGATGGAGAGGATCGCGACCTGGATCCTCGGCCGTGGCGACGGTTTCATCGCCCAGGCGCGCGATGCGTTCGCCTCCGGCGCGCGCATCTACAAAATGCCTGTGGCGGTCGTCTGCGACGCATTGAAGATCGCCTATGCGAGCGAAGGCCGCGATCAGTACCGGCAAGTGTTCCGGATGACGAGCGGCCTGCGAAAAATGTTGAACCTGCAGATCAGACTTGGTGATCGGCTGGGATTGGCGCGTGTGCGGCCGTTCCTGCGTGAGCTCGCCGGGCATTGGACGGACGGCGGATGAGCGGGGATTTCTGGCGCGGCCGGCGCGTGCTCGTTACGGGGCACACCGGCTTCAAGGGCGCCTGGCTGTGCCTGTGGCTCGAGGCCCTTGGCGCCGAGGTCGAGGCATTTGCGCTTGCGCCGCACACCCGGCCGTCACTGTGGGAACTGATCGAGGCGGACGTTCGCGGCACGTTCTGCGACATCCGCGATGCGCGCCGGGTTCGCGAACTGGTGGCGCGCTGCCGACCGCAGGTGGTGTTTCATCTGGCCGCCCAGGCCTTGGTGCGTGAGTCCTATCGCGATCCGCAGGGCACCCTGGAAACGAACGTCATCGGCACGGCGAATCTGCTCGAAGCGTGCCGCGGCATCGACGAGTTGCGCGCCGTGCTCGTCGTCACGAGCGACAAGGTCTACGCGAACGACGGCGCGGGACGGGCGTTCGAGGAGACCGATCCGCTCGGCGGTCACGATCCGTACAGTGCCAGCAAGGCGTGCACCGAACTCGTGGCGGCGAGCTACCGCGACAGCTTTTTCCGCTCCGGCGCGGCGATCGCGACGGCGCGCGCCGGCAATGTCATCGGTGGCGGTGATTGGTCTGCGGACCGTCTGATTCCCGACTGTCTGCGGGCGCTCGACGAGGGCGCGCCGGTGAGCCTGCGATATCCCCGGGCCGTGCGGCCCTGGCAACATGTCCTCGACCCGCTCGCCGGCTATCTGCGGTTCGCCGAGGCGCTTGCATGCGCGACGGAGCAGACGCCGCAGGTGCTGAATTTCGGCCCCGATCCGGGCTCGTTCCGCACGGTCGCCGAGGTCGTCGACGGGTTCAGCGCTTGTTTCGGCGGCAAGCCCGGGTGGCTGTCGGACCCGCGGCCGCAGCCGCCGGAGGCGGCGGCGTTGCGCCTGTCCTCGGCGCTCGCCCGGCGCACGCTCGGTTGGTGTCCTCGGCTCGACATCGAGGCGGCCTTGTCATGGACCGCCGAGTGGCATCGGGCCATGCGCGCGGGGGAGGATGTGGGTCGCGTGACACGCTGGCAAATACGGATGTACCGGCACCTGGCCGGGGAAATCGCGGAGTGAAGCGATGAAGTGCGTGATATTGGCGGGAGGCAAGGGGTCGCGGATCGCCGAGGAGTCGAACGTCCGGCCGAAGCCGATGGTCGAGATCGGCGGCCGGCCGATCCTGTGGCACATCATGAAGCTCTACGCCGAATTCGGCGTGCGCGAGTTCGTGGTCTGCCTCGGTTACAAGGGCTACATGGTGAAGGAGTATTTCGCGAATTATTTCCTGCACCAGGCGGACGTCACGTTCGACATGACGGCGAACCGGGTCGACTATCACGATTGCCGAAGCGAGCCCTGGAAGGTCACTCTCGTCGACACCGGCGAGGAGACGATGACCGGCGGACGGCTTTTGCGCGTCCGCAAATTTCTCAGCCCGGACGAACCGTTCTGCATGACCTACGGGGACGGCCTCGCGGATATCGATATCGGCGCCGAGATCGACTTCCATCGGCGCGAGGGACTCACCGCGACGGTTGCCTGCGTACGGCCGCCGGCGCGCTTCGGGCGCATCGTCACGCACGGCTCCCGGGTGATTTCCTTCGAGGAGAAGCCGCAGTCCGAAGGCGGCATGATCAACGGGGGATTCTTCGTGCTCGAACCGCGCGTCCTCGACCTGATCGCCGGTGATGAGACGGTATGGGAGAAGGAGCCGCTGGAGCGGCTGTCCGCCGATGGGCGGCTCGGCGCCTGGGTGCACCGCGGCTTCTGGCAGCCCATGGATACGCTGCGCGACAAGCTGACGTTGAACGCCTTGTGGGAAGGAGGCGCGGCGCCGTGGAAGTCCTGGAATCGATGAGGCTCGCCGGCGTGCGCGCCAGCCGATGATCTTCACGCCGCTCGAATTGCCCGGGGCGTTCGCGATCGACGTCGAGCCGCGCGGCGATGAGCGCGGCCTGTT
>JABEVI010000026.1 GCA_013044085.1 Steroidobacteraceae bacterium | reverse complement strand
TCCGGCGGTGACCGCCTACAATTCGCTGGGCGGCACGATCGAATTCAAGCCGCGCGACCCCTCGGCGGTGGCCAAGGCAACCGCGAGTTTCGGCGGCGGTAGTTTTCATACGGCGTACTACGCCCTGACCGGCCAGACCGGCGACATCGCCGGCGTGCGCAACATGCTCAGCATCAACCACAACAGCAGCAGCGGCTGGCAGACGAATTCCGGCAACCGTAACACCAATCTTTACTATTCCGGCTTGCTGCCCTATGCCGGCGGCGCCGGCAAGGTGTACGCCTACGCCATTTACAACGCTAACCGGGGTTTCACGCCCCACTCGATTCCCCTGCCGCTGATCCAACAGTACGGCTATGGCTATGGATGGCCGCTGAACTGGACCAACAGCTACAACATAGATCATGGCGGCACCTACATTCTAGGCGACCGCATGCGCGTGAACTCGTGGTTCAAGTACAACGCGCGCGTGTATGCGCGTACGGTCGACTACAACCGCGTGTCGTATGGCAACCCGGCGTTCATCCAGAGTGCGACGCAGCCCTACGCGCTGCCCAATCAACCCGGCAATTTCGACTTCTGGCTGCCGAATCCGACTTACGATCCCGCCGCGGCCTTTGGTAGCAAACAGGCGGGGAATGCCTACCACACGTACATCTACGTCACTCACCAATTTGGCTTCATGCCGCACTTCACGCTGACGCTGCCCCGCAACCTCGTGAAGTTCGGTGCCGATTACTCGCACACGACGCTGCATTCGGCCGAATACTGGTACGGCGCAGCACCGATGCCGCTCACCACGGGGTACAACAATGCCTGGGACGAACACGACGGCCGCACCTTGGGCTCGGCGTACGTGCAGGACACGATCAGCCTGTTTGGTCATACGGTACATGTGACGCCCGGCGTCAAGTATATGTTTGCCCGCACCTCCGACTTCGACAACATCGGCTTCTTCTATGGGAACAGTGGAACGATATCGGATACCGAGCACTACACCTCGCCGACCATCGGGATGAACTGGCAGCCGGTGAGGAACTGGAGTCTGTACGCGGCGTGGGGCAAAACCGCCAAGTTTCCGGGGATAGCCGCGTACTACAACAACGTGGGAAATTCAGTCGTGACGCCCCTGCACGTCACGCCCGAGTACGTGAGCGACATCGAAGCCGGCGCGCGGTTCTCGAAGCGTGGTCTCGTGTTGGCCTTGAATGCCTACCGCGAGGGCTTTGCCAACACATTCATCAGCGCCACCGACCCGTCGACCCAGCAATCGACCACGACGAACGGCGGCAGCTCGCGTTACGAAGGCGTGGAACTCGACATGCAGGACACCTTCAAGTCACAGCTCGGCGACTTCAGCATTTTCGGCAACATCTCCGAGAACCGGGCATTTTTCACGACCGCCTTCACCGTCGCCAGTTCGGCCGGAACGGCCGCGATTCAGGGACAAAGCGTGAGTTCCGGGCAGCCGCTCGCGGGCGTGCCGAAGATTCTCGGCAACCTCGGCGTAGGCTGGAAATGGCGGACCTGGCGCGCGGATGTCAGTGAGCACTACGCCGGATCGCAATACGTGAACGAATACAATGCGGGCGTACCGGGCGCCGAAACCATTCCGAGCTACGCGGTCATGAACCTCACCCTGCGTGACACCTTGCCGATCGACCGGGGCATGTTCAAGGACGTCAAGTTGGGACTGCACGTCGACAACGTGCTCAACCGTCACTACTACACGTTCGGTTACGGCGACACGACCTTTGCGGGCACGTCCTTCGTGCGCGCCATCTACGAGGAGCCGATCGGCGTCTTCGGAACGATCGCGGTCGATTTCTGAAGATTGACCGGGGAACTTACAGAAACCAATAGCTCATGCCGACGGTGTACAAGCTCGGATTGGCACCGGCGGCGTTGAAGCGTTCATAGCTGCACGCCGGCCCCGGCCGAGTGCCAAGTGCCGAGAACGACCAGCGCGGATGACCGAAAGTGTGCGCACGCCAAACACCAATTTGAAAGCGGCGTGATTCTCGCCGAAGTTGCCGTAAGGCCCAGGACTGAAAAAGCCCGCCGCAAGTTCGAATCCTCAGACCTGCCAGCGCGCATCGTGAAGGCGCTCGATGCCGGTGTCGGTGAAACGGAACAGGTACAGCCACTCGTTCGCGACCAGACGGCGCACGGTGGTCTGTTTTGCACAGATGTCCTCGATGCGCTCGCGTGGCGCATCGATGAACACGGACAGACGCAGCGGCGTATGCATCCAGCGCTCATGGTCGCGCACCGACTGATGGGACAGGCCGATGCGCAGATCACCGGTATTGCCCTCGAAGACACCGATGCGCCCGCAGACCACGTTGTGCAACACCTTGTTGCCGCTGCCGAAGCGATCAGGATCCACGGTGGAGGCGTAGTACTGCAGATTGATCCAGTGAGTGACGAGCATAGGCGCCGTCATGATTTGTTCGAGCACCTCACCGTCGCGATCGTCCGCCCAGCAGTAGTCGTGCAGGAAGCACCGGCCGGCCAGATCCCGTCCGCGAGTGCGCCATCTCGGCGCCACGATGAAGGCAGCGTTGTCGGCGAGGCCCCATTCGGGCCGGGTCTCGGCCCAGTCCCGCGCACGCCGGCGGATCACTTTCAAGAGTGCATCCGGCCGCTGCGCGAGGTTGCCAAGGCCGAGGCTCGGCGCGCGTTCGGCGCGGGTTATAAGGCCTGCCTCCACCAAACGGCGCTGCAGCCGGGCGAGGCCCGCGGCGTGACTCCCAGGCACCCGATCGAGGTCGAATAGCGTCACTTCGTCGGTGGTGGTGTTGTGCAAAGCACCCACGGCAACGGTCTCGGCGGGGATGTCGATTCCGAACTCAACGAGCGCCCGGCGAACCGCGGGGTCGTTGATGAGCCCGGCCAGGAGCCGCGCATTGATATCACCCGACTGGCCGCCACACGCGCCGCAGTCGAGCGCGGCCGCCTGCGGATTATTGGCGCTCTGACCGCCGTGACCGACGAACACGAGCAGGCGAGCGAATCCCGAGCCAAGGCTCATCGTCCGCAGGATCCCGGCGAGCAGCGCCGCCTTGCCGCGGATCTGTTCTGCTGCCGGCACCAGGCCGAGTGTCGGGGCCAAGGCGCAGGCATCTTTCGCACTCAAGCCGAACGCATCGACAGAGCCGCTGGCAGCGCCGAAATGCCGGCGGAGAATCGCACCGGCATACCCCAGACCGAGGGTCTCCACGAGGGAGAAGCCTGCGGACGGCAGCCTCAGGAAAGGCTGCAGGGCCGCCGATGTGCCGAGACTGGCCACGCGCCGCCTGGCGATCGCAGCGTCCTGCTGCGGATCCCCGCTCGAGTCGCTGACTTCGATGAGCGGAGAGATGAGGCCCGGCAGCTGGGGACGTGAGGCGCGTGTGCCGATCGGCGTGTATCGAATCGGCATGCCGAAGAAGCCGGCAAAGCCGCGGGTTTCGAGGGCCGGGTCAATCGATTCAAGCGCGCGGCGAAAACGCTCCGAGCGCACATCGATGCAGAAGACAAGCTGGGCGGTCGGCGATTCGGCCGACGCTGTATCGGCTTTGTTACCGCCTGACTCGAGCAGTCCGATCAGCTGATCCTGATAGCTGATCTCGTGCGCACGCTGCCAGATTCGATCCCACGCGTCGAAGGCCGATGGACTCGCGCAACGTGCGTGCATCCATTGCTGCCGCCATTCGGACCCGAGCGACCCTGGATCGAGGCATCCATCGTGCAACAGCGCCTCCCAGCTCACGCGAATCGCCAGCAGTTCCCGCAGGTGCATGTCGGTGGCCCCGGCAAGCCCGGCCTCCCATCCAAGATAGGCGCACCAGGATGCCCAGCCATTGATACGCAGGAGGCACACTTGCAGCAGTTCCGCCGCCTCTTCGGGCGGGACGCCGAGACGATCCAGTGCCCAGCCGATCGCGGCCTGCGGATCGTCCGCAAGGCGCCGTGCGCGCGCCCGGATATCGGGTGCGTTCATCAAGGGTTCGATCGCATGATCGACCTGCAGGCCGCGGCGCCATCCGGCAAACAGACCTGCGGTCCGCTCACGGTGCCAGTCGGCCTGACGCTCATCGAAGTACGAAGCGCAGTACTGGCTCACCTGTTGCGTGATCGTCTCGCGCCACCGCGGTCCGGCGGCCGGCTTTGCGCGCCGATCGACGAGATCCGACAACAAAGGCAACGCCGGATCTCGGGGGCGCGCCGCCTGCAAGGCGGCCACCGCCTGCTCGCAGCTCAGTCCGCTGCGCTCCTGCGCAAGTGCGCGAGTGAGGGCGGATGCCGAGATCTGTCCTGAATGCCAGGCCCGGAGGTACTCGCCCGGCGGCAGCGCGAAACGCGCACCGATCTGGCGGCGCAGGATAGCCGCGGCCTGCGTGAACGGACGCTCGATGAAACCCCAATACGGATTGACCGCGATCTGCCGATCGAGCGGCCAACTCGGGGCAATGACACGGCAGGCGGTCTCGATGGCGAAGGTCAACTCGGATGCGGACCTCATGGGTTGGTCTCGCTCAACGGCCAGAGGCGGAAGGTGAGGCGGGTAAATCGCTCGTCGAGATACAAGCCGGCGTAGATCCAATCATATAGACGGCTTGGCAGGGTGCTTCGCGGTCTGAGGATCACACCGGCCTGCACCCCGTAGAGGGTCGCGAAGATCGTGAGCGCAAAGGCCGCGAGGCCCGTAGAGGTCGGCAGTGCCGTGACACCGAGGCGCGCGCTCAATAGCCAATGCCAGCCCAGATAGATTTGCGTACCTGCGAGCAGCGCGACAAATTCGATTCCGCCCGGCCGCGATCCTCGTGCCGGCGACCACAGCAAGGTGGCAAGACCACAGGCCAACAACACCGCCGCGATCCAGGGAAGCGAGGGCAGGCCAAAGACGTCATGCCACACGAGCGCCGAACCTGTCGCGACGAGCAAGGCGATCGGCAGTGCAAGCATCGGCCAGAACAGCGATGCGCGAGCGACTGCATCGCGGTTCAGCGCGATCACCTCACGCACTCGTCCGTCACGCACAGCCTCCCCGGCCGACAGGAACGCGTAGGCCTTGTAGAGAGCATGCGCGAGAAGATGCAACATCGCGAGATCGTAGAGTCCAAGGCCGCACTCCATCACCATGAATCCCATCTGCGAGCAAGTAGACCAGGCCAGACGGACCTTGATCGTGATGCGGGTGAGCATCACGAGACCGGCGAGCGCGGCGGTCAGGCTGCCGACCAAAACGAGCACGATCTGCGCGACCGGCGAGGCACCGATCAGCGGGGCCAGCCGGATCAGCACGTAGCCGCCCAGATTCACGACGCCGGCATGCAGCAGCGCCGATACCGGCGTCGGCGCTTCCATGACCTGGATGAGCCAGCCATGCAGCGGCAGTTGCGCACATTTGAGCAGTACGGCGGCGGCGATGAGCACCGCGGCCGTGCCCGCCATCCACGGCAGAGCGTCAATCTGCCGGGCCCGTGCTGCGATCGCGACCAGATCGAGCGTGCCCCATTGCCGGTAGATCAGCACCGCCGCGACGAGGAGAAGACCCTCGGCGAGCCGGCTCGCCAGAAACTTCTTGTGGGCCACGATGATCGCCGCCGGGCGGTCACGATAGAAGCTGAGCAGATGGTGAAGCGCTGCGCTGCACAGCGCCCAGGCGACGATGAGAATCGCGAGGTTCGTACTGACGACGACCGTGACTACCGCGCCGAGTGTCGTCAGGAAGGCAACGATGTAGCGGTTCTGCCCGGGCTCCCCCCGTAGGTATCGGTGCGAATAGTCGCCGATGATCCAGCCGAGGAACGCGATCAAGGTCGTCACGACCGGTGCAATCGC
>JABEVI010000163.1 GCA_013044085.1 Steroidobacteraceae bacterium | reverse complement strand
TGTTGGTAGACGTCGAACGTGACCGCCGGCTTGCCGTCGTCATCGACGAGCAGCCACTGCGGTACGGAACCCATCGTTACGTCGGCGACGTCGCCGACGCGCACGACGCCGCCCTTGGCGGTGTGCAGGGCGACTTCGCGTACCGAGCGCACCGAGGTGAAGGCGTTGTTGGCGATCGCCAGATACAGAAGATCGTTATCCTCGAGCCTGCCGACCGCGCTGATGGTGTTGGTCGCGGCGATCGCCTGTGAGACATCCGCGAGGGTGAGTCCGTAGGCCTCGAGCTTCAGCGGATTGACGGTGACCTCGACCTCCGGCGTCTGGCCACCGGTGACGCCGACCCGGCGGATCCCCTGGATGCCCTCGAGCAGCGGGCCGATCTGGTATTTGGCGAGGCGCCGCAGGTCGGCCGGTGACACCCGGTTCGAGATCAGCGCGTAGGAGACGAACGGCATGATCACGTTCGGACTCATCTGGATCGCATCGTAGGTCGTGCCGGGCGGCAGGCTCGGCAGCGTTTGCGCAAACGCGGTCGCGACGCGCAGCACCGCCTGGTTCATGTCCGAACCCCAGGGGAAGTCGACGAAGATCTCCGCCGAGCCGCGCGAGGTGGTCGAGACGACGTCGACCGCCCCGGGCACCGCACGCGCCGCTTCTTCAAGCGGCTGCGTCACGTCGATCAGCATCTGCTTCGCCGGCATGCTGCCGGCACCGACTTCGATGCGGATTCGCGGAAAGCTCGTCACCGGGAAGAGTCCGACGGGCAGGCCGACCGCCGCGAACAGCCCGGCCGCGGCCAGCGCGAACGCGACGCACAGAAAAGCGAGACGATTTCCCTCGAGAACCCGGACGAAGCTCATCGAGCGGCCCGCGCCGCCGTGGCGCCGTAGCGCACCTTCATGCCGTCCTGCAGTTGGTACGCACCGGCGAGCACGAGCGGAGCGGCAACATCGAGCGCGCCGGCGACGACGTCGTGCGCGCCGCCTGCGAGCGTAACCTTCACCGGCACCGTCTTCGCGAGGCCGCCTTCGATTTGAACCACGTAGGTCGCGCCGCTGCCGTCGACCAGAACCGCCGAATGCGGGATGACGTAACCACGCACTTCGGCGGTCGTGATCCTCGCCTGCGCCGACTCGCCGGGCAGCAGCGCGCCGACCGGCAATTCGATGTCGATGGGCACGAGGCCGCTCAGCGGATCGACGGCCGCACCGCGCAGCGACACGCGCGTCTTGATGCGCGCCCCGCCGCCGATCGGCGCGACCAGCGCCACATCGCCGACCTTGATCGAGGCGGCCTCGGCGGGGATCACGCCGACCCTGAGAACGAGCCCGTTCGGCCGTGCGAGTTCGACGAGCGGCGAGCCTTCGTTGACGATCGCGTGGGCGCTGGCGCCGATCGTCAGGACGATCGCGGCGTCCGGTGCGCGCAGCACCGTGGGGCCCGCCGCCCCCTGCGCACGCAGTGCCGCAAGCGCGGCGCGGGCATCGCCCTCGGCTTTGCGGGCCGAGGCAAGCTGCGGCTCGGTCGCGAGCCGCGCGGCGCGCAGCTGTCGCGTGCGCACGAGCGCATCGCGCGCCACGTGTTCTGCCGAGACTGCGGCAGCGTAGGACGCCGCGGTGGCCGGTGTGGGGGTGAGTTTCACGAGTGGGGCGCCCTTCGCGACCCGCTCGCCGACTCGTACGTAGAGCTCGCTCACGTTCGCCGACAGCGGTGCCATCAGGCTAATCTGCGCGGCCGGCTCCGGCTGTGCGCGGCCGAAAGCCGTCAAGGTGTGGGGCAGGCTCCCGCTGCGAACCGTGGTGGTCTTGACGAGTACGCTGAGGCCGGCATCGGCGTTGGCGGCCACCGCGGCGCCCGGCAGAACGGCGCACAGGAGGGCGGCGCCGAGCAGAAAGGCGCCCGCGGCGGGGGCAGACAGCATCGATCGGCTCATGACAGGCTCGCTTTGCTGCCGTCGAGGACGGCAGGCTCGATTGGTGCGCCCGTCAAGGTGGCGAGCGCGATGGAGTCGGACCACAGGTTCTGTAACAGATCGTAGCGGTTGCCGGCGGCACCCAGGTAGGCCCCGACCAGGGTCGAATAACTTGCGGCCGGATAGCTGCCGGCCCGGTACGCGCGCCGCGCCTCGGCCAGACTGTGCCGCAGCCGCGGCAGGCGTCGGTCGATCAGCGCGAGTTCGGCGTGCAGTGCGCGCATCTCGTGCCACAACTGCCAGACGTCTGTCGTCGCTTGATCGAGCCGCGCCTGATACGCCGCACGCAGCTGCGCGCGCGTCGCACGCTGGATCGCGATCGCCCCCTGGCCGCGGTCGAAGATCGGCAGGTCGAAGGAAACCGTGCCGCCGAGGGAATGCACATCGGAGAAATCGCGCTGACGGTCGAAACCGATCACGATGTTGGGGAACTGAGAGAGCACCGCGATCCGCACCTCGGCTTCCTGACCGCGATAGCCGGCACGCAGCGCGCGCAAGTCCGGGCGCCGCACGGGCAGCGCACGCACGGCGGCGAGCAGTGCGGTGCGGTTTGGTACCTTCGGCGCCCCAAGCGCCCGCAGCGGCACGCGCACACCGGGCCGCAGCCCGAGCAGTGCCCGTAGTGCGCTGCGCGACTGCGCCGCGCTGCGTGCAGCAGCGTCGGCCTGGGCGCGGACCGAGAGCATCAGCGCCTGGTCGGCATCCGCCTGGTCACGGGCGAGGTTGCCTTCGAGCAGCGCCCGGCGCGAGCGCGCGGCGGTCTTTGCGTACAATTTTGCCGCCGGTTCGAACAGCGCACGCCGCCGTTCGCCGAGCTGTTGCGCGACGTACAGCAAGCGCGCTTCGGCGACCGTCTGCCACTCGCGCCACAACAGTTCGGCGCGCGCCTGGCTGAGCTGCGCGCGCGCCGCCTCGTACTGACTGTGATGGGTGAGCAGCGCCCGCAGGTCGACCGACAGGCCGATGCCGTACGCGCGGTATTCCGGGTAGCGAGGATCGGCCGGTGCGTTCACCCGGTCGAGCGGCCGGTCAGAACTCAGGTTGATCCGCGGGTTTGGCAGGATGCCGGCGGCGAACGCCTGTGCGGCGGCGACCCCGAGCGTGGCGCGTGCCGTCTTCAAGTCCGGATTGTTGAGCACCGCGAGGGTCGCCACTTGATCCATGTCGAGCGGCGCAGGCGCCGACGCCGTGCGCGTCGCCCGACCCGGCAGCGCTGCGGCGAGGTTGTCGTGCTTCGGCAGCGGCAGCGGCTTGTAGATCGCGCAGCCGGCGAGCGCGAGCAGCGGCAGGGCGATGAGCGCCCGCCGGCGCTTCGCGCGCCGATGCATACGTCGATTTTCAGGGCTCGCGGACATGGCCCACGGTCCGACCGCGGTATCTGGCATCAGTTCAACCTCCCGGGAAGCATGAGCAGTGTGCTGCACCGGCCTTAACCGGAACTGAATGCCTAGGATACCGCATCACGGGCGGCCACCCGTCCGGGGGTTTGCGGTGCGATTTAAGGTTGCATTTAGGTTTCACGACGACACTGCGCCCGCCGGGACCATCGCAAATGCCCGATGGGTTCAGGTATCGTTCCGTCCATACGAGCGACATCGCTTGCCCCTCCGTGGCTTGAGGATCATGAAAATTCTCGTGGTCGAAGACCAGCGCCGGCTCGGCGTGTTGCTCAAGCAGGGCCTTTCCGAGGCTGGCTACGCGGTGAAAGCCGTGGCGAGCTGCGCGGGCGCGCGCGATGCGCTCTGCGAGACGAGCTATGACGCGATCGTGCTCGATCTCGGCCTGCCGGACGGCGATGGGCTCGATCTTCTGCAGCAGTGGCGCCGCAGCGGCTTCAATGAACCGGTGATCATCTTGAGCGCGCGGGACGCCGTCGAGGACCGCATCCGCGGCCTCGACGTCGGTGCCGACGACTATTTGCCGAAGCCCTTCAGCCTGCAGGAGCTGCTGGCGCGCCTGCGCTCCTTGCTGCGCCGCCAGTCGAGCGTCAAGGACACGGTGCTCGAACATCGCGGCATCCGCATGGATCTGGTGGGCCGCACGACGCACTACCAGGGCGCGGTGCTCGAGTTGACCAGCCGGGAGTTCGCGCTGCTGGAAATTTTCATGCAGAACCCTGGACGCATCCTCACCCGCTCGCTGATCTGCGAGAAGGTGTGGTCCTCGCCGTACGAGGTCGATGCCAATCTGCTCGACGTCTACATGAGCAAGCTGCGCGCAAAGTTCGACACCAAGGATGACAAGCCGATGTTCAAGACCGTGCGCGGCGTGGGCTACAAGCTGCAATGAAGTCGATCGGCGCGCGGCTTGCGCTCTGGTACGCCTCCGCGGCGACCGTGACGCTCGCGTGCCTGTTCGTCGCCGGCTACTACCTCCTCGAGGGTTACCTGATCCACGGACTGGATCTGCTGAACCAGTCCGAGTTCGCGCAAATCCGCGCGCATCTCGGGCCGGACTACCGTGATTTGAGCCCCGCAGTGATCAATCAGCGCATTCGCGAGACCACCAACTTCGCCTCGGTGCTGTTCTACATCGACATCCGCACCCGGGGTCACGGCACGATTTTTTATTCGAACAATCTGCACGGTCGATCGCTGCCGGACCTGCGCGGCAAGAGCCGCTACCTGATCCGTTTGCCGGATGTGGGCCTTCTGCGGGTCGGCGAATTTCCCCTGCCGCCCTACGAGGTGATCCTGGCGACTTCCGAAACCCAGGTCGACGGCGTCATGGAGGGCTATTCCGAGGTCTGCGTGGCGCTGCTCGTATTGATGCTCGGCATGAGCACCGCGATCGGCTTCGGCCTGTCGCGCGTCGCCTTGCGCCCCGTGCGGCTGATCCGCGAGACGGCGAGCCGCATCGGCTCGGACAATCTGAGCGAGCGCATCCCGGTGCCGGCCGTCCAGGACGAGATCGCCGATCTGGCGCAGCTGCTGAACGCCATGTTCGAGCGTCTGGAGGACTCGTTCCGCAACGTGCGCCGCTTCGCCGCCGACGCCTCGCACGAATTGAAGACCCCGTTGTCGCTCGCGCGTCTGCACGCCGAGAAGCTCCTCGCCAACGGCACCCTGAGCGCGGACAACGAGGAGGAGATCCTCACCCTTCTGGAGGATCTGTCGCGGCTCAACGGAACCATCGATGAACTCCTCTTCCTGTCGCGTGCCGAGGCGCGCAGCATCACGCTGCAGCTTGCGCCGCACGATCCGGCGACGGTGCTCGCCTCCTTCAACGCCGACGCCGAAGTGCTCGCCGAACACCGTGGTTTGGTGTTCAGCTTCACGCACGAGGGCACGGGACGCGCGATCTGCGAACCGCGCTGGCTGCGCCGGGTGCTGCTGAACCTCTTGAGCAACGCCGTCAACGCCTCCCCGCCCGGCGGCAGGATCGAGCTGCGCTCGGTGATCGACCGCGAATTCTGGCGCATGTCGATCGAGGATGAAGGGCCGGGCGTCCCGGAGACCGAGCGCGCGCACATCTTCGACCGCTTCGTGCGCCTGCGGTCGGCGAGCGGGCCGGATCACGAAGGCACCGGACTCGGTCTGGCGATCTGCCGCGGCATCATCGATCTGCACCGCGGCCGCATCCATGTCGAGAGCGGTCACGGCGGGCGCGGCCTGCGGGTGGTGTTCGAGATTCCGGCGGCCGATCCCAGTTACACTGGCGCGTGAATTTACCTGGGGGACAATGTCGATGATCAAGCATCAAGCACGTGGAATGTGGATGGGGGCGGTGGCCGCGCTGACGCTCGGCGTCGGTGCGCATGCGGCCGCGAGGGTCGCGACGATCCGGGTGCCGGGGCGGACGCTGGCGAGTTTCGACATCGGCTTCGTGAACGATCGGGGCATCTACGCGTTCTCCGATCGTTCCAACCGCAGTCTCGATCTGTTCGATGCGGCGAGCGCGACATTCATCGGCCGCGTCCCAGGCTTCAGCGGCTACGATCCGGCGAAGGGCTTCAGTTCCGCCGGACCCAATGGCGTGGTCGCCGTCGGGTCACGTGAGTTCTGGGCCGGCAATGGCGACAGCACGCTCAAGGTCGTGGACCTGCGCAGCAAGTCGATCGTCGCTTCCATCCCCACCGGCGGCAGGAAGCGTGTCGATGAGATGACCTACGATGCGCGCGATCATCTCGTGATCGCGGTCAACAACGCCGACAAACCGCCGTTCGTCTCGTTCGTCTCGACGCGCACCCGGCGCGTGATCGGCAAACTCGTCCTCACCCGGGCGACCGACGGCGCTGAGCAGCCCGCGTGGGATCCGGCGACCGGCCTGGTTTATTTGTCGATCCCGGTGCTCGACGAGGTCAAGGCCGATGGTGCGGTTGCCGTGATCGATCCGCGTACCCACCGCCTCGAGAAGTTCATGCCGGTTCATGCGTGCATGCCGGCCGGTCTTGCGGTGGGGCCGCACGGGCATCTGTTGGTCGGCTGCAGCGATGACGCGGTCGCGGCCGGATTCGCCCCGAAGTCGCTGATCCTGAACGCGCGCACCGGCGCCATCGTCGCGACCATCCGCCAGGTCGGCGGTTCCGACGAGGTGTGGTATGACCCGAAGGCGCATCGCTACTACCTGGCGGCCGGCGGCTTTCCGAGCGGCCCCGTGCTCGGCGTCGTCAATGCGAACACCGATCGCTGGATCGAGAACCTGCCGACCGGTTCGCACGCCCACTCGGTCGCGGCCGATCCGCGCACCGGCAGGGTGTTCGTGCCGATCCAGGCGGACCCGAAGGCCGGGGTCTGCCCGGCCGGTTGCGTGGCGGTCTTCGCGCCCTAGGGCGTTTGCGGTTCGAACCGCAACGACAGGCCGTTCATGCAGTAGCGCTCGCCGGTCGGATCGGGGCCGTCGGCAAAGACGTGGCCGAGGTGCCCGCCGCAGCGGGCGCAATGCACCTCGGTACGCGTCATGCCGAGGCTCCGGTCCACG
>JABEVI010000025.1 GCA_013044085.1 Steroidobacteraceae bacterium | reverse complement strand
TCGGGCGAGATCTGCCTCGGCGCGCGCAAGCTGGAGGCGACGCACCGCGACCGCCGCGTCGTACTCACCGGCGATCGCGCGCTCCTGGCGCACTTCGCGCACCGTCCTGGCGAGCACGCTCGCCGCCCGGCTCAGGCGGGTTCTGGCGTCGACCGGATCGAGCCGCACCAGCACCTGCCCGGCCTTGACGAGTTGTGTGTCGTCGGCGAGTACGGCGATCACCGTGCCCGGCACGCGGGCGGAAATCACCACCTTGTTACCGTTGACGTAGGCATCGTCGGTCTCCTGGCGTTTCGAGAGCACCAGGAACCAATAAAGTGTCCAAAGCAGCCCGGCGACGAGAAACACGAGCGCTATCAGGATCAATATCCGGCGGCGCTGGCCGCTCGGGGCCGTGGCGACTTCGGTCGTTGTGCTTGCATTCATGGATTTGGCTTCTTCACGGTCGAACCGGGTTTCGCGGGGGCCGGCGTGCCGCCGTAGCCGCCGCCAAGGGCTGTTTGCAACGCGGCGTCCGCCGTCAGGGCGGCCGCGTCGAGTTGGACTAGGCGATCGCGTTGCTCGAGCAAACGCAGTTGGGCTTCGATCTGGCCACGCCGGTCGCTCAAGCCTTGGCGCACGAGCGCCGTCGCACTGACATAGAGTCTGCGGGCCGCCTCGACGCCGAGCCTTTGCTCGGCGCGCTCAGCAGCGAGCGCCTCGAGCGAGGCGGCCTGGGTGGCCACGTCGCGCGCGGCCGCGATGAGCGTCTGGTCGTATCGATCGACGGCCGCGTGCAGCTGTGCGCGGGTCACTCCGTAGCGCGCGCGCAGCATCCCGGAATCGAAGATCGGCAGATGCAGCGCGACGCTCGCCAGCGGGTCGCGACTGCCGTACTGCAGGAGCTTGCCGATATCGACGCTCGATAAACCCGCGAGCGCATCGATGCTGATGTCCGGCAGGAAATCGGCACGCGCGGACGCCGATCGACTCTGTGCCGCATCGACCAGCCAGCGGCTGGCCGCGATATCCGGCCGACGCGCGAGCAGATCGATGCGCACGTCGCGCGGAATCCTCAGCGCGACCCTGGGCAATGGCCGGGCGGCGAGCACAGGCAGCGTCGAGCGCGGCCGGCCGATGAGCGCCGCCAGCGCGACCACGCGCAAGTTCGCCGAGCCCCGCAAAGCGGCGATCCGGCCCCGCGCCGCCGCGACGTCGATATCGCCCTGGGATACTTCCTCGGCCGGATCGAGTCCCGCCCGCACGCGCGCAACGGCGATCGCACGCGTCCGTTCGGCGGCATTGAGTGCGGCACGGGCAATCACGAGGCGGCTCTGATCGGCCTGCCAGCCGAAATAACTGTCGGTGACCGCGCTCGCGAGCGCGAGCGCGGCGGCGCTGCGCTCGGCCTGAGCGACACGCGCGCGATCGGCGGCCGCCTCGACCAAATCGCGTTGCTTACCCCACCAATCGAAGGTATAGCGCGCCTGCAGACCGAGATCGGCCTGGTTATACCAGGCGAAGCCGAGCAGCGAGGCCGGGATCAGTCCATGGTTGCTCAAACGCTGGCGCGCGAGGTCGCCCGCGAAGTCCACCCGTGCGCCGCTCGCCGCCGCGGCGATGCGCACACCCTGGCGGGCTGAATCGAAGCGCGCATGCGCGCTCGCGAGCGAAGGCGAACTCGCGAGTGCCATGGCCACGAGCCGATCGAGCGTCGGATCCCGATACCGGCGCCACCAATGCGAGCTCGGCCAGCCACCGCGAGGTGCGGCCAGTGCGCCGAGCGGCAACGAATCGGCCAGGCGCACGGGCGCGGGCTTCGAGGGCAATCCGGCACAACCGCTCAACAGTGCCGCAAACAGGACGCACGTGAGCGTCGGCGCAGCCGCCCTCATGGAGTTCCGCCCTCTGCCGGCGGCGCCAGCACCTCGACGAAACGCGCGGCGAGGATCTTCAGCGACGCGATCAGCTGCTGCTTCTCCTGCGCGGACAATTCGCCATAGAGTTTGCGCAACGGCTCGAACATCGGCGGCAGGATGGCATGCACGAGCTCGTCGCCCTTGGCGTTGATGCGCAGCACCATCTTGCGTCGATCCGATTCGCAGGCACCTCGTGTGATCAAATTCTGGCGCACCAGCGCATCGCTGATGCGCGACATGTTCGCCGGGCTTTGCGATGCGCGCGCGCAAAGATCGCCCGGATGGGCCTCGCCGTCGGGTTGCGACAGCAATGCCGCCAACACCCGAAACTCACCCTCGCCAATCCCGAAGGGCCGGATGTGGTGATCGAGCATCAACCCGAAATCATGGGCCAGGCGCAAAATAAGGCGCAGGATCAAAACCTCATCCAGAGGCAAGCCGGGGAACCGGCCTTGCAGGCGCTCCAAATTCGCTTCGATCAGTTCGATTTCAGTCTGCACAGCGTGTTAAATAGTTTGCCAACTAAATGTTCCGAGCGTAATATTCTACTCAGATAATATTCAGGTTGCAATTAACGTGATGCTCAATCACCCGCTGAAGAAGCCCGGCCTGCGATCCGGGCTGCTCACCGCCTCGGCCGCTTTGCTGCTCTCGGCATCGATCGCGGGCTGCGCCGTCGGCCCGGACTACCGGACACCGCCGCCGCCGCGCACGAGCGGCTACGTGCGCGGCGGATTGCCGGCGCATACCGTATCCTCGAAAGTCAAAGCCGGCGCCGCCCAGCGTTTCGTGCCAGCCCGGGATATTCCCGCCGATTGGTGGACGCTGTTCCGGTCGCACGAACTCAATGCGCTGATCCGACGGGCCTTCGCACACAATCCGACGCTCAGCGCCGCACAAGCGGCGCTACGCCAAGCCGACGAAAAACTCGCCGCCGGACGCGGAGCGTATTTCCCGAGCGTCAGTGGATCTCTCGGTGCTGTGCGACAACGCTCCTCGGGTGCGGCGTTCGGCAGCACGCGCTCGCTGATCTACACGCTGAACAGTGCCTCGGTTAACGTCTCCTATACGCTGGACGCCTTTGGCGGCGTCCGACGCGAAGTCGAGGCGCTGAGCGCCCAGGCCGAATACGAGCGATTCTCCCTCGAGGCGGCCTATCTGAGCCTGACGGCGAATATCGTCACCGCGGCCGTTTCCGAGGCTTCCCTGCACGCCCAGATCGAGGCGACCCGGCAGATCATCGCCGCACAGCGCGCGGATCTCGCGATCGTCATCAGCCGGGTTGCCGCCGGCGCCGCCTCGCGCGCGGACGTCCTGCAGCAGCAAGCCGTGCTCGCCGGCACGCTGGCGACCCTGCCACCGCTCGAAGCGGCGCTGGCGATCCAACGCAATCTGATCGCGACCTATACAGGAAGCCTGCCCGCCGATTTCTCGGCCGACGATTTCCGGCTGAGTTCGCTGCATCTACCCCGCAATTTGCCGGTCTCGCTGCCTTCGCAGCTCGTCAGACAACGCCCCGACGTGCGCGCTTACGCGGCACTACTGCATGAAGCGACCGCGCAGATCGGCGTGGCCACCGCCAATCTGCTGCCGAAACTCACCCTGTCCGGCAGCTACGGCGGCGAAGCGGTCAAATTCGCCGATATCTTCTCCCCGACCTCGCTCATCTGGAGCGCCGCCGCCTCCGTGGCGCAGCCTCTGTTCGAGGGTGGTCAACTCGTGCACACCCGCCGGGCCGCCATCGCCGCCGCCCAGGAAGCCGCCGCCAACTATCAGGCAACCGTGCTGAGCGCGTTTCAGAATGTCTCGAACGTGCTGCTCGCCCTGCAGGCCGACGCGCGCAGCGTCGCCGCCGAGGCCAACGCACAGCGATCGGCCGCGCAGAGCCTCGAACTGGTCCGCGCGCAGTTTCGCAGCGGTGCGGTGAACCGCCCGCAGGTGCTGCTCGCCGAGCAGACCGAGCAGACGGCGCAGATCGCACTCGTCAAGGCGCGCGCGCAACGCTACGCCGACACCGCCGCCCTGTTCCAAGCGCTCGGCGGCGGCTGGTGGCACCGTCAGGATTCCAAGTTCACGACAAACGACTGCTGCAAGGGGCATTTGTGAGCCAAATCGATACCAAGACCGCGGCCGGCGGACGGCCTGCCGTGGCGCGCTCGGCGCTGATAAAGCCCATCGTCATTTTGCTGCTGGTCGCAGCCGTGATACTCGGCGGCGTTCTCGGATGGCACCTGTTCATCGGTCGGATGATGGGCAAATTCATCGCGGCCAACGCAAGCGCACCCCAGACGGTATCCACGTACGTGGTGAAGCCGCTGGCATGGCAGAGCGAGACCGTCGCGGTCGGCGACGTGCGCGCGCGCCAGGGGGCGGACCTCGCGGCACAGATCGCCGGTGTCGTCGACCAGATCCGCTTTCGCTCCGGCGGCACGGCTCACGCAGGCGAGACGTTGCTGCGGCTGCGGCTCAACGACGACCCGGCGAAGCTCGCCCAGCTCATCGCGCAAGCACGGCTCGCGGCGGTGACCTATCGGCGCGACAAACAGCAATTCGCCGTGCAAGCCGTGAGCAAGGCTGTGCTCGATGCGGACCTCGCAAATCTTCAATCCGCGCGCGCGCAGGTGGCCGCGCAACGAGCGCTGATCGCCGAAAAATACGTCCGGGCGCCGTTCTCCGGCCGCCTCGGCATACGCCAGGTCGACCTTGGACAATACCTCGCGGCCGGCACGACGGTGGTCACCCTGCAGGCGCTCAATCCGATCCTGGTCGACTTCTACGTTCCGCAGCAGCAACTGGCGATGATCCGCAAAGGCCAGCTCGCGTACGCCACGGTCGACACCTACCCGGGAGTGCGATTCACCGGCAAGATCGTCGCCATCAACTCGAAGGTCGACAGCGCGAGCCGCAATGTGCAAGTGCGGGCGCAGTTCGCGAATCCGACCGAGCGGCTCGTGCCGGGCATGTTCGCGAATGTGACCATCGATTATGGAGCATCGCGCCAGATCCTCACGGTGCCGAGCACGGCCATCACCTACAACCCTTACGGCGATACCGTGTTCGTGGTCCAGCGCGCCGGCGTGGATGCGCACGGCAAGCCAGGCTTGATCGCAAGACAGCGGTTCGTCAAGCTCGGGAGCAGGCGCGGCGACCAGGTCGCGGTGCTCAGCGGACTCGCCGCAGGCGATGTCATCGTCAGCGCCGGACAGTTGAAGCTGCACAACGGCAGCCCGCTGGCGATCAACAATTCTGTTCTGCCCAGCGATTCGGCCCACCCGACGCCGCCGAACGAATAGCGGCCGGGGAACGCACGTGAATTTCACCGACATCTTCGTACGCCGGCCGGTGCTCGCGACCGTCGTCAGTCTCGTGATCCTCGTGCTCGGCCTGCGAAGTTTCAGTTCGCTTCAGGTCCTCGAGTACCCGAAGACCGAGAATGGCGTCGTCACGATCACGACCTCCTACCCCGGCGCGGACCCCGACTCGATCGCCGGGTTCATCACGACCCCGATCGAAGCGGCCGTCGCCCAGGCGGACGGCATCGACTACATGACCTCGTCGAGCCAGAGCGGCGTCAGCACGATCACCGTGGTATTGCGCCAGAATTACGACACCTCGAAGGCGGCCGCCGAGATCAACATCAAGGTCAACTCGGTGCTCAACCAGCTGCCGACGGGATCGCAACTGCCCTCGATCACGGTTCAAGTCGGGCAGACGATCGACGCGATGTACATCGGCTTTTCGAGCACGCGGCTCGCGCGCAACCAGATCACCGACTACGTGCAGCGGGTCGTGCAGCCGCAGATTCAGGCCGTCCCCGGGGTACAGACCGCCGAGATACGCGGCGCGCAGTACTTCTCGCTGCGTGCCTGGCTCGATCCGCGCAAGCTCGCAGCCTATGGGCTGACCGCCAGCGACGTCGCCAAGGCGCTCGCCGCCAACGACTACATATCCGCGGTGGGCAGCACCAAGGGCCAGACGATCCAGGTGACGCTCACCTCGACGACCAATCTGCACAGTCTGCGCGCCTTCAGAAACATGGTCGTCAAACAGGTCAATGGCGCGATCGTACGGCTGCGCGACGTTGCCACGGTCTCGCTCGGTGCCGACAACTACGACTCGCGGATCGCCTTCGACGGCGTCGGCGGCGTTTTCGTCGGCATTCAGATCGCCCCGAACGCGAACCTGCTCACCGTGATCAATGGCGTCAAGAAGGTGTTTCCGAAGATTCAGGCGCAACTGCCCCAGGGCCTGAAATCCGCCATCGTCTACGACTCGACCAACTACGTGAACGCCTCGATCAGCGAGGTCGCGTACACGCTCATCGAAGCCGTCGTGATCGTGGTGCTGGTGATCTTCGCCTTCCTCGGCTCGCCGCGCTCGGTGATCATCCCGATCATCGCCATCCCGCTGTCCTTGGTCGGCACCTTCGCGATCATGCTGGCGCTCGGCTTCTCGATCAACCTGCTCACCCTCCTCGCCCTGGTGCTGGCGATCGGCCTGGTGGTGGATGACGCGATCATCGTGGTCGAGAACGTCAACCGGCACCTCGCCGACGGCCAACCACCGGTCGCGGCCGCGATGACCGCGGCCCGCGAACTCGCCGCGCCGATCGTCGCGATGACGCTCGTGTTGCTTGCGGTATTCGTGCCGATCGGCTTCCAGGGAGGGCTGACCGGTGCGCTGTTCGTCGAATTCGCGTTCACGCTCGCCGGCACCGTGACCATCTCGGCGATCATCGCCCTGACCTTGTCGCCGATGATGTGCTCGCGGATGCTGCGCTCCCACCGCGACGAGCAGGAACATTGGGAGGCGCGACTCATCCGCTTCATCGATGTGCGCTTCGACCGGCTGCGGGACTGGTACAAGAAGAGGCTCGAAGGCAGCCTCGCCTACACCCCGGTGACCGGTGTACTGCTCATCATCGTGCTCGGCAGCATCTGGTTCCTCGTGACCCTGTCGAAGTCCGAGCTCGCACCGCAGGAGGACCAGGGCTTCGTGCTGCTGTCGGCGACCTCGGCGCCGGATGCGACGCTGCAAACGAAGGTCGATTACTTCCACCAGATCTACAAGATCGTGACCCAGCTCGCGCATCCCGCCCACGTCTTCCACATCGACGCGCCGGGCACATCGATCACGGGGCTGAACCTGAAACCGTGGGGCGAGCGCAAGCGAAACGCGACGGTGCTGCAGCGTGAACTGCAGGCGGCGGTGAACAAGTCGATCGCCGGCCAGCGTGTCGTCGCCTTCCAGCCACCCTCGTTGCCAGGCGCCTTCGGTCTTCCCATGCAGTTCGTGATCAAGACGACCGACTCGCCGCTGCGCCTGAACACCGTGTCTCAGGCGGTGCTGCGCGACGCGCTGAAGAGCGGCAAGTTCATGTTCCTCGACACGGACCTCAAATACGATCTGCCGCAGTCGGTGATCGACATCGATCGGGACAAGGCGGCGCAGCTCGGCTTGACGATGAACCAGATCGGCTCGGCGCTCAGCGGCATGCTGGGCGGCGGTTACGTGAATTACTTCAGCATGGACACGCGTTCGTACAAGGTCATTCCGCAGGTGCAGCGCGCCTCGCGCCTGAACGTCCAGCAGCTGCTCAACTACCCGATCGCGACCATCAAGGGCGTCCCGGTGCCGTTGTCGACGCTCGCGACGATCCACACGGAAACCGTGCCGGAGACCTTGAACCACTTCCAGCAGCAAAACTCGGCGACCCTCTCCGGCGTGATGGCGCCGGGCGTCTCGCTCGGCGATGCGATCACCTACCTGCGCGGCCTTGCCAAGCGCGATTTGCCGCAGGGCTATTCGATCGACTATGCCGGCCAGGCACGCCAGTTCGTCCAGGAATCGAACGGCATGCTGGCGACGTTCGGCTTCGCGATCATCATCGTCTTCCTGTCGCTTGCCGCGCTGTTCGAGAGCTTCCGCGATCCGTTCGTGATCCTGATCTCGGTGCCGTTGTCGATCGCAGGCGCGATGATCTTCATCGCCCTCGGAGTCGGCGGAGCGTCCCTGAACATCTACACCGAGGTCGGCCTGGTCACGCTGATGGGCTTGATCAGCAAGCATGGAATCTTGATCGTCGAGGTCGCCAACCGGGAACAGGAACTCGGCAAGTCGAAATACGATGCGATCGTCACGGCCGCGTGCACCCGATTGCGGCCCATCCTGATGACGACCGCGGCGATGGTGCTCGGCGTGTTGCCGCTCGTCTTCGCCGGCGGCGCCGGCGCGGCCTCGCGTTTCGCGATCGGCATCGTGATCTCGACCGGTCTGGCGATCGGCACGCTGTTCACGCTGTTCGTCGTCCCCGGGGTCTACCTGATGATCGGTGCCGAGCGCTTCAAGCTCGACGGCACCCGGAGCGGCACCGCCGCAGCCTGATGAATTGATGAGCGAAGAACGAGAACTTGCGCCGCTGCAAGGGGCTCTGCGGATATTCGGGGCTTTTGCGCTCGCGTTGGCGACGTTCATGAACGTGCTGGATACGTCGATCGCGAACGTATCGCTGTCGGCGATCGGCGGCTCGCTCGGCGCCGCGGCATCGCAGCTGACCTGGGTGATCACCTCATTCGCGGTCGCCAACGCGATCGCCGTCCCCCTGACCGGCTGGCTCACCCAGCGATTCGGGGCGGTGCGGCTGTTCACCACCTCGATCCTGCTGTTCACCCTGTTCTCGCTGCTCTGCGGACTTGCCTCGTCGCTTCCCATGCTGATTTTCTTTCGCGTGTTGCAGGGCGCCGCCGCCGGTCCGATGATCCCCTTGTCACAGGCGCTGCTGCTGTCCACCTTCCCGAAGTCGCGGGCGGGCACCGCGCTCGCGGTTTGGGCGATGACCACCCTGGTCGCGCCGGTCATGGGACCCCTGCTCGGCGGCTGGATCACCGACAACATCTCCTGGCCCTGGATCTTCTATATCAACATCCCGGTCGGCCTGTTCGCCGCGATGGTGACCTGGGACATCTACCGCGACCGTGAAACGCCGCGCCGCAAGCTGCCCATCGACGTGGTCGGACTCGCCCTGTTGACCCTATGGGTCGCCTCCTTGCAGATCCTGCTCGACAAGGGTGAGGAACTCGACTGGTTCGCCTCGCCCACGATCATCGTGCTTGGGTTGACCGCGGGCATCGGCCTATGCGCGTTCCTCGCCTGGGAGTTGATCGACAACCCCTACCCCGTGGTCGATCTGCGGCTGTTCAAGCGCAGAAATTTCTGGACAGGAACACTCGCTTTTTCAAT
>JABEVI010000162.1 GCA_013044085.1 Steroidobacteraceae bacterium | reverse complement strand
GGCGATGTGGCGGTCGAGGTCGTTTCGCCGGTGTTTTACGATCAGAGCGGAGAGCGCATTCATGCATGAGACGGCCTCACGAACATCGCCGAGCTTTGCGCCCACCTCGTGGATGAGCGTCAAGGCGCCGCTCACCCGTCTCGTGTTCCACGGCGACCGAACGGCGCGAGCGGCGGCCGAAGCAGGCTTTCCGATCGCCTCCGCGGACGAGGTCTGCCGGGCCCGCGTCGACGGTGATCGCGCCAGCCTATGGCTCGGTCCGGACGAGCGTCTGTTGCTCGCACCCGCCGACCAGGACGCCGCGCGGATCGCAGCGGCCATCGCGGCGGCGCTCGGCGCCGTGCCGCACGCGATCGTCGACGTCAGCCATCGGCAGATCGGCCTCGAAATTCGGGGTCCGCAGGCCACCCAAATCCTCAATGGCGCCTGCCCGCTCGATCTGGATCTCAGTCAGTTCCCGGTCGGGATGTGTACACGGACCGCCCTTGCGAAAGCCGACATCGTGCTCTGGCGCCAGCAGCCTGATCGGTTTCACGTCGAGGTGTGGCGCTCCTTCGCGCCCTACGTCGTCGCCCTTCTCAACGAGATCGCACGCGATTACGAGTAAGACGCTCTGCGGGCGCCTGGCCGGCGATGATCCTGAGAGATTGTCGTATCGCGGATACAACATTAAACAACCCTTCAATTTATTCCTTGCGAGGTGCGTTAAAGGCAATATCCGCATTAAATTGGTAATTTGCTGTAAAGCAAGCAAAAACCTGCCGAGATACGCATGCTTGAATTCGGGCAGCGGTTGAGACAAGATATGTTGTGTTGTGGGGATGCGGCATTGGTTGAGTAATCATTCAATCTTATTCGAGGCGGCACGCGACGCACGTGCGCCGTAGAACGGCTGACACAGTGAAATTTTCCAAATTCTGCAAGGGGATGACTCCATGAACTCGAAGCTCTCGTTTGCGATCGCCGCGATTCTCGGAGGCGTCTCGGTCGGCGCGGCAGCCGCGACACCGGTGACGAGCAACAGTGACACCGGCTCCGACATGCTCCAAGTGATCACGGTCACCGCGCAGCGCCGCGTGCAGAGCATGCAGGACGTGCCGATCGCCATGCAGGCCTTCACGGCGAGGACGCTCACCCAGTTGAACGTCGCGACCTTTGACGACTACGTCAAGTATCTGCCGAACGTCTCGACGCAGAACAACGGCCCCGGGCAAAACGAGGTCTTCATGCGCGGTCTGAGCGCCGGCGCTCAAGGCACTCAAGGCAGCGGCTCGACCGCGTTCTTTCCGAACGTCGCCATCTATCTCGACAACCAGTCCGGACAGCTGCCAAACCGCAATCTCGACGTCTACGCCGCGGACCTGAATCGCATCGAGGTCCTCGAAGGGCCCCAGGGCACGCTCTTCGGAGCCGGTGCCGAGGCCGGTGTGATCCGCTACATCACCAACAAGCCGGTGCTGGATAGAACCGAGGGCAACGTCACCGCCGGCTACGGCGTCACCGCCCATGGCGACCCGAACACGAACCTCTCGGCGGTGCTCAATGTGCCGCTGATCAATGACAAGCTGGCGCTGCGCGCGGTGATCTACAACGACAGCCGCGGCGGTTACATCGACAACGTGCCGGCGACCTTCACCCGCAAGAACACCGACATCGGCATTCACTACGCCAACTATCCGGCCGTCAACGGTCAGTGCCCCAACGGGCAGCCGAACAACGGATTTTGCGTGCCCCCGAGCAGCACGCCGATCAACAACTACTCGATCGCCCAGCGTGCGATCAATCCGACGACCTACAAAGGCGGGCGCGTCGAGCTTCTCTACAAGATCAACGACGACTGGAACATTTTGCTCACCCAGATGTACCAGAACCTCGATACGCAGGGGGTGTTCTACCAGCAGCCGAACGCTGCGGATGGCGCACCGCTCGCACCGCTCGAAGTGACCCTGTTCAACAATGCCTACAACAAGGACAAGTTCGAGAACACCGCCTGGACCGTCCATGGCAGGCTCTTCGGAGTACTGCGCGCGGTCTACACCGGCGGCTACCTCGTGCGGCACATGCAACAGATGGGCGATTACACGAACTATGCGCGTGGCGTCTACGCCGATTACTACCAGTGCTACGGTCCCGGATCGGGCGGCGAAGCGAACCTCGCGTCGACCTGTTTCTCGCCGCGCTCCACCTGGCAGTCGATCGAGACCAACCAGCACATGCAGAACGAGTTCCGCCTGAGCACCCCGGGCGACTGGCGTACGCGCGGCATCGCCGGCGTGTACTACGAGACCAACAAGGTCTTCGACCAGACGCGCTGGGACTACAAGTCCATCCCGAACTGCACCGCGAACGGCGCCGCCGGCACGCCCGGCAACAGCGGTTGCCTGTCCGACGTCGGCACCTTCCCCGGATCGAGTGTTGCGCTGCCGGGCATCCAGAGCGACCCGACCTCGTTCTACCAGGATACCCAGCGCGAGACGAAGCAGCTCGCATTCTTCGTGTCGATGGACTACGACATCATTCCGAAGGTGTTGACCGTCACGGTGGGTACGCGTCACTTCCGCTTCGAGAACAGCTCCGCCGGCAGCGTCCTCAGCAGCTTCGGCTGTTTCGACCAGGGCACGCCGGCGAACGGCTGCATCAGCGGGTCCTCGTACAATCTGAACGCGCAAAATCTCGCCGATACCGAGTCGGGCTGGAAGAGCCGGGCGAACCTCACCTGGCACGTCACCCCGGATGCGATGCTCTATTACACCTGGTCGCAGGGCTTCCGGCCGGGCGGCTTCAACCAGAACGGCGGATCGCAAAAGATCACGGGCCCGGATGGCCAGTGGCAGTACATGATCCCGCAGGCCTACCATTCCGACTCGCTGACCAACAACGAGATCGGTTGGAAGACCGAATGGCTCGATCACCGGCTGCAGTGGAACGGCGCGCTTTACCAGGAGAACTGGAACGACGTGCAGATCGCCTTCTTCGATCCGGGTATCGGCGTCGGCAACGTCTATTTCGACACCAACGGCCAGAACTTCGTGGTCAAGGGCGTGGAGACCTCGCTGGTGGCGCGCGTGACCGAGGGCCTCACCCTGCAGGGTGCGGCCTCGTGGAATCAGAGCCGGCAGACGAACTCGCCGGCGCTGCTCGACACCAACCCGCAGAGCGTCAACTTCGGCAAGCCGATCACCAGCTACTGCCCGTCGGGGCCGACCTCGTGCTTCACCGTCGGCAATCCGTATGGCCCGGTCGGCTCACCGAGCGCGAATTCCCCGCCCATGCAGTTCTCCCTGCGCGCCCGTTACGTTTGGTCGGCGTTCGAGTACCACTGGTTCGTGCAGGCTGGCGCGGTGCATACCGACCACTCGTTCACGCAGGCCGGGTCCGCGCAGACCTTCGCACAGAGCGGTTCGATCAGCGGCCGCCTGCGTTGGGAGAATCCCTCGTACACGGTCTATGATGCTTCCTTCGGCGTATCCAAGGGCGCGTGGAACGCCAAGATCTACGGCGAGAACCTCGCGAACTCGAACGCCAGCGTCAACACCAACAGCGACCAGTTCATCGTCGCGCAGACGCCGCTGCGGCCGCGCGTGATCGGCGTGCAATTCGGCTACAAGTTCTGAAGAACCGGCTCGAACCCGGGCGGGCGCGCAGCAGCGCGCCCGCCCGGCGACCGGCCGAAGCGGCTTGGGATGCAGCTCAACGCTGCGCGGCGCGCCAGTTTGAAGCCTGGTAGAACGTTGCCTCGGATGCCGGCAGCATGCCCCGTCCGAGAATGTGATCCGCAGCCTTCTCGGCGAGCATGATCGTCGGTGCGTTCAGGTTGCCGGTCGTGACCGACGGCATTATCGAGGAATCGACGATGCGCAGGCGCTCGATCCCGTAGACGCGCGTCTCGGGATCGACCACCGCGCCCGGATCCGAAGCGGCGCCCATCTTGCACGAGCAGGAGGGGTGGTAGGCGCTCTCCACTTTCTCGCGGATGAACTCGTCGATCTGCGTGTCGCTGACCACCTGCGCGCCGGGTTGAATCTCACGCCCTCGGTACCGATCGAACGGTGCCTGAGCCAATATCTCGCGGGTCAGGCGCACGCAGGCACGCATCTCGGTCCAGTCGTCCGGATGACTCAGATAATTGAAGAGGATGCGCGGCTTGTCGAAGGGATCCCTCGAGACGAGTCGCACCCAGCCGCGGCTTTTCGAGCGCATCGGACCGACGTGCGCCTGGTAGCCGTGTTCCTTCGCGAGCGTCGAGCCGTCGTAGGCGACGGCGAGGGGTAGAAAGTGATATTGGATGTCCGGATAAGGGATGCCGGCGCGACTGCGGATGAAGCCACAGCTCTCGAAGTGATTGCTCGCCCCGAGCCCGTCCTTGAACAGCAACCAGCGAATGCCGACGCGCAGCTTGCCCAAGGGTTTCACCGACGGATAGAGGCTCACCGGCTCCCGGCAGGCCACCTGGAAATAGAACTCGAGGTGATCCTGGAGGTTCTCGCCCACCCCGGGCAGATCGTGTATCACCGGTATGCCGAGTTCGCGCAGTTCGCCCGCCGGACCGATGCCGGAGAGCTTGAGCAACTGCGGGGAGTTGATCGGTCCACCGGAGAGGATGACCTCGCGTGCGGCCCGTGCAATCTGCAGCGTGTCTCCCCGGCGGAACTCGACGCCGACCGCACGCCTGCCCTCGAAAACGATGCGCGTCGCCATCGCGTGCGTGAGTACCGACAAATTACCGCGCCGCATCGCCGGCCGCAGGTAGGCATTCGCGGCGCTCGCCCTGCGGCCGTTCGCGACCGTCATGTCCATCCGGCCAAAGCCTTCCTGACGGGTGCCATTGATATCACGCGTGCGCGCGTAGCCTGCAACCTCGGCCGCCGCGAGCCATGCGGCATGCAGCGGATTCTCGAGCGTGCCGTACCGTGTGCCGAGCGGGCCCCGGTCGCCACGATAGTCATCCCCGCCCTCGGCGCGGGTCTCGGCGCGTTTGAAGTACGGCAGCACGTCGGCGTAGCGCCAGCCCGCGGCACCCTCCTCCGCCCAGCGTTCGAAATCCAGCGGATTGCCCCGCACGTAAACCAGTCCATTGATCGAGGATGAACCGCCGAGCACCTTGCCCCGGGGGGTATGCATGCGCCGCCCGCCCAGGTGCGGTTCCGGTTCGGTGTGGTAGAACCAGTTGTATTTCGGCATGTTCATCGGAATCGACAAGGCCGAAGGCATCTGGATGAAAATCGAGCGATCCGAACCTCCGTATTCCAGAAGGAGCACGCGTGTCCTGCCGTCGGCGCTCAGGCGGTCGGCGAGAACGCAGCCGGCGGAGCCGGCGCCGACGATGACGTAGTCAAATTCCATCTCGTTCAATTTCGGTCCGCTCCGTCAGTAAGGTGCCGCGACGTCGCCCATCGCGACGTAGACACTCTTCAATTGCGTGTAATGTTCGATCGCCGCCCGGCCGTTTTCGCGGCCGATACCCGACATCTTCACCCCACCGAAGGGCAGTTCGATCGGCGTTACATTGTAATGGTTGATCCAGCAGGTGCCGGCCTGCAGCCGGGCGATGACCCGGTGGGCGCGTGTCAGGTCGTTCGTGAACACGCCGGCGGCGAGCCCGAACTGGGTCGCGTTGGCACGCTCGATCACTTCCTCCTCGTCGTCGAATTCCAGCACCGACATCACCGGTCCGAAGATCTCCTCGCGCACGATTGCCATGTCGTCGTGGCAGGCGTCGAAGACGGTCGGCGCGACGAAGTAGCCGTTGGCCAGATCCCCGCTGCAGAGGCGCCCGCCGCCGATCAGGACGCGCGCGCCCTCGGACTTCCCGGATTCGATGTAGCGCAGCACCTTGTGCATGTGCACCTCGCTGACGAGCGGTCCGATTTGCGTCTCCGGATCCATCGGGTCGCCGACCCGCATCGCCGCGACCCGCGCGAGCAATCGCTCGAGGAACGCCGCCTTCACCGATCGGTGCAGGAAAACGCGGGTGCCGTTCGTGCAGACCTGGCCGCTCGAATAGAAATTCGCGAGCAACGCGCCGCCAACGGCATTGTCGAGCTTTGCATCGTCGAAGACGATCAACGGCGATTTGCCGCCGAGTTCCAGGGTCACGGTCTTCAGCGAAGCGGCGGCATCGCCCATCACGGCCTTGCCGGTGCCGACTTCGCCGGTCAGCGAGACTTTGCGGATCCCGGGATGACGGGTCAGGGCGCGACCGGTGTCGGCGAATCCCTGCACGACCTGGAACACTCCGGGGGGGACGCCCGCCTCGAGAAAGATATCCTGAAGTTTCATCGCGCTCAGCGGCGTGATCTCCGCCGGCTTGAAGATCATGGCGTTGCCGCACGCGAGCGCGGGAGCCGCCTTCCAGCAGGCGATCTGCAGCGGATAATTCCAGGCACCGATGCCGGCGACGACGCCGAGGGGTTCGCGTCGCGTGTAACCGAAGGCCTGTGTGCCGAGATCGATGTGCTCGCCGCTCAAGGACTGCGCGAGAGCCGCGAAATACTCGATACATTCGGCCCCGGAGATGACGTCGACGACGCGCGTTTCCTGTATCGGCTTGCCGGTATCGCGGGTTTCGAGTTCCGCGAGTGCATCGTTGCGCTCGCGCAGCAACTGCGCCGCCTTGCGCAGCACCTGTGCCCGCTGCGCGCCCGGCCAGGATGCCCATAGCGCCTGGGCGCGGCCGGCGATCTGCACCGCCGCGTCCACCTCGGCGGGACCGGCTGCGGTGAGGTATTGAAGAATCTGGCCGGTCGCCGGATTGCGCGTCGCAAATTGCCCGCCTGCGCCAGGCCCCGGCGCAGCCGCTGCATTTGCGCCTGGCGGGGTGGCGCCGATCGCCGCCGAGGCGGCGGCGTTCTCGCGCAGACGGCCATCGACGAACGCGGTCAGCAGCGCTCGTGCACCCTCGCTGTCGGCTTCCCGCCAACCGGACAACGCCGCGCGCAGCCAGACGCCGTCGATCATCGCGGCGATCATCGCGGCGATGCTCCGTGCCTGCTCGAGCGGCACCAGCCTGGCGAGCGACATCCGCAAGGTGGCGAGGGTGCGCCGCTGATAGACCGACTGCACCCGCCGCAACCCTTCCAGTTGCAACACCTGGCCCCAAAAGGCGAGCCAGGCCGTGCCGGTGCGCTGTTCAAACTCCTCGGGTGCAAGATTGGCGTCGATGACCGCTTGAATGCGTCCACGCGGTGTGTGCACGTGCTGCAGGCGCGTGCGGACCTGATCGCTGACACGTCTCGCCAGCGAACGGAACGCGGCGACCAACAAGCCATCCTTGTCGCCGAAATAATGCGCGACCAGACCCGCGGAGACATCGGCGCGCGCCGCAATCTGCGCAAGGGTCGTGCCGGTGAACCCAAGTTCCGCTAGGCTGTCGATCGTGACATCGATGAGTTGTCGCCGGCGCATGTCCTCGACGGACTCATGGGGGGCATCTGCCCGGGGGGTTGAGTGAGTGTTCAATTGATCTATCCTCAATCGCCTGAGTGTGGCGCCCTATGGACGTCCGCCGGATTTCCGCCTAAGATCGGCCGAAGGAAAAATCCACTAGTTTTATCAATTAATTAGGAACCTTTTGGTGAGCGCCGACCAAACGTCGTTAAACACTCATTCAAACCGTCGCCTCGACGTGGCATCATGCCGCCGATTGAGCGGATGGGTCAAGTCCCGCAACCGCAGCGCCTGGCTGCTCCGCGGTGCATTCATCGCACTGCTGTTCGCTGGCGGTGCGCTCGCCCCGTTGACGACGGTGTGGGCCAGCGCCGATCCGGCGAGTTGCCGCACGGTGCGTTTCTCCGACGTCGGTTGGACCGACGTGACCTCGACGACGGCGGTTACCAGCCAATTGCTGCGCCGTCTCGGCTACACCCCGAAGATCACGGTGTTGTCGGTACCGGTCACGTTCGCCTCGCTCGCCGACAAGGACCTCGACGTCTTTCTCGGCAACTGGATGCCGACCCAGGAGGCGGACCGGCATAAATACGTCGCCGACGGATCGATCGCGGTGGTTCGGGCGAACCTGGTCGGCGCCAAATACACGCTCGCGGTGCCCGCTTATACCTACGCCGCCGGGCTGAAGAGCTTCGCCGACATCGAGCGTTTCGGTCCGCAACTGCGCCACAGGATCTACGGGATCGAACCCGGCAACGACGGCAACCGCAAGATATTGAAGATGCTCAGGGGGAACCTGTTCGGCCTCGGCAACTTTCACCTGATCGAATCGAGCGAACAAGGCATGCTCTCGCAGGTCTCGCGCGCCTACCACGCCAAGGAACCGATCGTCTTCCTCGCCTGGGAACCGCACCCGATGAACATGCGCTTCAATCTTCGTTACCTGAACGGCGGCGCCACCGTGTTCGGTCCGCACTTCGGCGGCGCGACCATCTATACGGTGACACGGGCGGGGTACACGGCGCAGTGTCCGAACGTGGGCCGTCTGCTCGAGAACCTGCAGTTCTCACTGCAAGGCGAGAACCAGATGATGGACGCCATTCTCGACCGCCACGAACAGCCAAAGGCGGCCGCGAACGCCTGGCTGAAGGCTCACCCGCGCACCGTCACCGCCTGGCTCAAGGGGGTGCGCACCTTCGAGGGCAAGCCGGCCGGCGACGGCATCGTCTACAGCGCGGCGAAACGTGGGCCGGCGGATTTCGAGCAATGGGTCATCGATCACAAGATCCCCGTGGGCGATGCGATGACGGTGATCATCGGGGCTATCAAGGCGCACGGCACGACGTTCTTTGCCGTGGTCTCCACCGTGATCAGCAAAACCGTCGACGGACTGACCGCCCTGCTGCGCACGGTTTCCGCACCGGTGTTCATCGTCGTGGCCGCGTTGCTGGTGTGGGCGCTGCGCCGCTCCTGGCGGCTCGCCGTCTTTGTGGCAATCGCACTGCTGTTCATCCTCAACCAAGGCTACTGGGTTGCGACCCTCGAGACCTTGTCGCTCGTGATCGTCGCAACCGTCTCGTCGGCGGCGATCGGCGTGCCGCTCGGCATCGCCGCGGCGCATCGGCCGCGTCTGTACGCGGCGATGCGGCCGGTGCTCGACCTGATGCAGACACTGCCGACGTTCGTCTACCTGATACCGACCTTGGTTTTGTTCGGCTTGGGCGTTGTGCCCGGCTTGATCTCGACGGTGATCTTCGCGCTGCCGGCGCCGATCCGCCTGACGCATCTCGGCATTTCCTCGGTGCCCCGGCCCCTGATCGAAGCCGGTGAAGCCTTCGGCGCCACGCCGGCGCAGCTGCTGTGGAAGGTGGAACTGCCGAGCGCCTCACCGACGATCGTCGCCGGCATCACTCAGTGCATCATGCTGAGCCTGTCGATGGTGGTCATCGCCGCGCTCGTCGGTGCCGGCGGACTCGGGGTGCCGGTCGTGCGCGCGCTCAACACCGTGCAAATCGGCATGGGATTCGAGGCCGGCTTCACGATCGTGCTGCTGGCCATCATTCTGGACCGTGTCAGCCGGCCGAAGGAATCGGGGGCGCCGCGATGAACACCGCGATCGAGTTCAAATCCGTCGACATCCTGTTTTCGTCCCGGCAGGGCCGCGAGGGTCGCAAGGCGATGCGCACCGCGCTCGAACTGCTCGATGCCGGCGGCACCCGCGCCGAGATCTCCGAGAAGCTTGGCGTGATCGTCGGCGTGGCGGACGCTTCGCTCAGCGTCGCCCGCGGCGAAATCTCGGTGCTGATGGGACTTTCCGGCTCGGGCAAGTCGACCTTGCTGCGCGCGGCCAACGGTCTTAACAAGGTCTCGCGCGGCGCGGTGCTCGTGCATGCCGAGAACGGCGTTGTCGACGTCGCGAGTTGCGACGGCGCCGAGCTGCGCCGGCTGCGGCGCGAACGCATCGCGATGGTGTTCCAACAGTTCGGCCTGCTTCCCTGGCGAACGGTGCGCGACAACGTCGGCCTCGGCCTCGAACTGCGGGGCGAGCCGGCGGCGAGCCGGCGCCGGATCGTCGACGAGAAGCTCGAGCTCGTGGGCCTGACGCAATGGGCCGATCGTCACGTCAGTGAGCTGTCGGGAGGCATGCAACAACGCGTCGGGCTCGCCCGCGCCTTCGCGACCGACGCCGACATCCTCTTGATGGACGAGCCGTTCTCGGCGCTCGACCCGCTGATACGCGGCAAGCTGCAGGACGAACTGCTGGAGCTGCAGGCGCGCGTAAAAAAGACCATCCTGTTCGTCAGCCACGACATGGATGAAGCGCTGCGCCTCGGCGACCGGATAACGATCCTGCAGAATGGGCGCATCGTGCAGACCGGCACCGCCGAACAGATCGTGCTCGAGCCCGCCGATGAATACGTCTCCGAGTTCGTGCGCCATATGAATCCGTTGGACGTGTTGACCGGTGCGATGATCATGCGCGAGCGCGCCGGGCTCGTCGGTGCGGACGGCAGACTGCGGCTCGATCCGGCCGGCCGATATCTGCTGGCGGTCGACTCCGACGACCGCATCGTCGAATTGCAGGCCGACGGCAGTCCGCTCGCGCTTGCGCAGGTGGCCGCAGATGGAACGCTGCCCGCGGGCACCGGCGGACTGCCGGTCGCACCGGCCTCCCTGTCCCTGCATGAAATCATCCGCCTGCGTCAACGGGCCGGACACCCGGTGCTTCTGACCGTCGATGGCCGGGTCATCGGAGTATGCGGCGCGGAGGAAATCCTGGGGGCGCTTGCCGGGTCGCGGCAGGAAGGCGCCTCGGTGAGCCTGGCGTAATTATTATCACCAAGATAATATAACCCTCGGGCCATTTCCGGGGACGGGTAGACACCATGAATCACGAAGTCATCATTTCTTGCGCCGTGACCGGCGATGACACTAAAGTGACCAAGAGCCCGCATTGCGCGGTAACACCGGCACAGATAGCCGCAACCTCGATAGCCGCCGCACAGGCCGGTGCGGCGATCGTCCACATCCACGTGCGCGATCCCGAAACCGGCGCCTTCAGCATGGAAACCCGCCACTACCGCGAAGTGGTCAAGATCATCCGCGAGAGCGGCGTCGACGTGATCGTCAACCTCACCTGCGGAATGGGCGGCTACATCGTGGTCGGCGACAAGGGGCTCGCCGACACACCCGGACCGGGCAGCGACTTCGTCAGCCAGGAAGATCGCATGCGCCACGTGATCGACCTGTGCCACGAAGGCATCTACCGGCCGGACATTGCGACTCTCGACTGTGGAAGCCTCAATTTCGGCGACGGCAACCGCGCCTACGTGTCGACTCCCAACTACCTGCGCCAGGGAGCGGCGATTCTCAAGGAACTGAAGGTCAAGCCGGAACTCGAGGTGTTCGATACCGGAAACCTGTGGTTCGTGAAGCAGATGATCAAGGAGGGGCTGCTCGAGGCACCCTCGCTCATCCAGTTGTGCGCGGGCATCCCTTACGGGGTTCCGGCCGATGTCGCTCATCTGCTCGCGATGGTCAACTCCCTGCCCGCGGATTGCAACTGGGGAACTTTCGCGATCAGCCGCATGCAAATGCCCTGGGTCGCCCAGGCGGTGTTGCTCGGCGGAAACGTTCGTGTGGGACTCGAGGATAACCTGTACCTGAGCAAGGGGGTCTACGCGAGCAACGCACAGCTCGTAGAGAAGGCACGCACGATCATCGAGGCCATGGGTGCGCGGGTGCTCTCGCCGGCCGAGGCGCGGGAACGCCTGCAGTTGCGCTGAGGGTCCGCGATGGACTCGCTGAAGCCCTACCGGACCGTGATCGAGCCGGCGTGGATCGACTATAACGGCCATTTGCGCGACGCCTACTATGGCGTCGCCTTCAGCCTGGCGATCGACGACATGATGGATCAGCTGGGCATGGATGAAGCGTATCGGCGCGAGAGCCGCTGCACGCTCTACACCCTGGAGACTCACTGCCACTTC
>JABEVI010000161.1 GCA_013044085.1 Steroidobacteraceae bacterium | reverse complement strand
CGATCAGGCGGACAAGGGCGGGGCGGTGGTCTCGCAGGCGATACGCGCGATGACCGAGATCAACGATTCGTCGAAGAAGATCGTCGACATCATCGGCGTAATCGACGAGATCGCCTTCCAGACCAACCTTCTTGCCCTGAACGCGGCGGTCGAGGCGGCACGTGCCGGCGAGCAAGGACGCGGTTTTGCGGTGGTCGCGAGCGAGGTGCGCAATCTGGCCGGACGCAGCGCGACCGCGGCCAAGGAGATCAAGGGCCTGATCCAGGACAGTGTCAAGAAAGTCGAGGAGGGTTCCTCGCTGGTGACGCAGTCCGGCCAGACGCTCGATCACATCGTCATGGCGGTCAAGAAGGTGAGCGACATCATCGGTGAGATCGCCGGTGCGAGCCAGGAGCAATCCGCGGGCATCGAGCAGGTCAACAAGGCCGTCATGCAGCTCGACGAGATGACCCAGCAGAACGCGGCCCTGGTGGAGGAGGCTTCAGCGGCGAGCCAGTCGATGGCCGGTCAGGCGAATTCCCTCAAGGACATGCTCTCCAACTATCAGGTGTCCAAGGAAGCAACCGCCGCGGCCGCCGAGGCGATGGCCGCGTCCACCCACGATGCGCCCGAGCATCGGACGGCGCCGAAGGGTGTGCCCGCGGCCCGCGCGGCCGGCAACGGCTCCGCCGATCGTCGCACGGTGAAAGGACCGTGGGCCGGCAAGGCCCCTGCGGCGGCGCTCGCCGCCGTCAAGCCGCGCAAGGCGCGCGAAGCGGTCGCGAACGGCGCGGATTCCGAGTGGCAGGAATTCTAAAGCGCTTCGATGGTGGTCCGGTACCGCCGGCATGGGCGGCGGTACCGGCTCTCGGCGGCGGCGGTCGTTTCAGATAGGTGGCGGCAATGCTCGAGGCCAAATCCGGCATTGTCAGGCGCACCCGCGTGCTCATCGTCGATGACTCGGCGCTGGTTCGCCGCCTCTTGACGCAGATGCTTTCGAGCGAGCGAGAGTTCGAGGTTCTGGGGGCGGCCGGCGATGCCTATGCGGCCCGCGAGAAGATCAAGATGCTCAATCCGGACGTCCTGACCCTGGACGTGGAGATGCCGAAGATGGACGGGGTCACGTTCTTGCGCAACCTGATGCGCTTGCGACCGATGCCGGTTGTCATGGTGTCCTCCTTGACCGAGCACGGTGCCGACATCACCCTCGATGCACTGGCCGCCGGCGCGGTCGACTATATGGCCAAGCCGAAAATCGATATCGCGGCGACCTTCGCCGGCTACCGGGATGAACTCGTGGCGAAGATCAAGGCGGCCGCCAAGGCGCGGGTTCGGCCGATCCGGACCGGCGTTGAGTCCGCCGCGCGGATTCCCGCGCGCCAGGACGTCGATGCCGTGTTGCCGAAGGCCTCGCCGCGCCACTTTCGCACCACCGATCGCGTGATCGCCATCGGCGCGTCCACCGGCGGAACCGAGGCGATCAAGGAGGTGTTGATGGGCTGTGCACCGGATACGCCGGGGATCATGATCGCGCAGCACATTCCCAAGGCCTTCAGCACGCCGTTCGCGAAGCGCATGGATGCGTGCTGCCGCATGGCGGTCTGTGAGGCGGAGGATGGGCAGCAGGTGCTGCCCGGACACGTCTACATCGCGCCGGGCGACCGGCATTTGCTGCTCGTTCGCGACGGCGCCCGTTACGTCTGCCGTCTCGACGACGGCACTCCGGTCAACCGCCACAAGCCGTCCGTCGACGTGCTGTTTCGCTCGGTCGCGCAGCAGGCCGGCAGCAATGCGATCGGAGTGATTCTCACCGGCATGGGCAAGGACGGGGCCATCGGCTTGAAGGACATGCGCGAGGCGGGCGCTTCGACCATTGCCCAGGACGAAGCGACCAGCGTCGTCTGGGGCATGCCGGGCGAGGCGGTGGCGCGCGGCGCAGCCGAACGGATATTGCCATTGGAGGCGATCAGCGAAGCCGTGATGCAGCTCGCGGCCGACGATGCGTCCGCGCAGACGGCGCCATGAGGATCGGCGCCATGGAGCACGCTAAATTTCGCGGGGCGAAAGCCGATACCCTGGGTCGGGGTGATGCAATCATCCCGTCGCGGCAATTCACGGTGATTGAAAGATCATGACGCTCGATCCAGAAATGCAGGAGATTCTGCAGGTCTTCTTCGCCGAGAGTTCCGACTGTCTGGACGCGATGGAATCGGGCCTGTTGACGCTCGATGCGCATGCCGATCGGGAGACCATCAACACCATCTTTCGCGCCGCCCACTCGATCAAGGGCGGTGCCGGCACCTTCGGTTTCATGGAAATCTCCCGCTTCACCCATGGGGCCGAGACACTGCTCGACGAGATGCGCAACGGCGTGCGACCCGTCGCCGCCGAGGCCGTGCAGTTGCTCCTCGAGGCGGTCGACGTGCTCCGTCAGATGCTCGCCTCGGCGGCCGCCGACCAGCCCATCGCGACCACCGCAGCGCAAGCGCTGAGCGTGCGCCTCGAGAAGACGCTCGCCGAGCGCGATGAACCGGTCGGGAGCGCCGGCACGGTGCCGCCACCCTCACCGCCGGCGACTGATATGCCTGCCGACGTGCCCGCCGAGCTCCGGGCCGGCGGCGGCGAATCGCGCCCGGAGAGCGCGCCGGCGGCGCGCCCGGTTGCCGATTCCGGTTCGATCCGCGTAAGCACCGACAAGGTCGATGCATTGATCAACCTGGTCGGCGAACTCGTGATCACGCAGTCGATGCTCAGCCGCTTCATCGATCATTGCGAACCGCAGGACCTGGAGACTCTTCGCCGGGGATTGATCCATCTGTCCCGTAACACCCGCGAACTGCAGGAGAGCGTGCTCAAGATACGCATGCTGCCGATCGGATTCTCGTTCAACCGCTTTCCGCGACTGGTGCACGAATTGTCCCGGACGCTCGGCAAGAAGGTCGAACTGAAGGTGAGCGGCGAGCAGACGGAACTCGACAAGACGGTCCTCGAGAAGATCGCCGACCCCCTGGTGCACCTCGTCCGCAATTCGCTCGACCATGGTCTCGAGACGCCCGCGCAGCGCGCGGCGGCCGGCAAGGGCGAGGTGGGCACGCTCGAACTGAATGCGTATCACGAGGGTGGCAACATCATGATCGAAGTCAAGGACGATGGCGCCGGCATCAACAAGGCGCGCGTCCTCGAGAAAGCGCGTGCCCGCGGCCTCATCGGCCAGGACACGACTCCGTCGGACGATCAGATTCACAATCTGATCTTCCTGCCGGGCTTCTCGACCGCGGAGGCCGTCAGCGATGTCTCCGGCCGCGGAGTCGGCATGGACGTCGTACGCCGCAACATCAACGACATCGGCGGCCACGTGCAGATCTCGAGCCAGGAGGGCCTCGGCACCAAGATCCGCATCCGCCTGCCGCTCACTCTGGCGATCCTGGAAGGACAGATGTTGAGGGTCGGCAGGGAGACCTACGTCGTGTCCCTGATCTCGATCGTCGAGACGGTGCAGCCGACCCGCGACCAGATCAACACGATCACCGGCAAGTTCGAACTGTTGCGCCACCGCGGCGAGCACCTGCCCATCATCCGCCTGCATGAGATGTTCGACATCGCACCGGACAGCCGCGATCCGACCAAGGGACTGCTCGTCGTCGTCGAGACGGACGGTCAGCGCGCGGCGCTTCTGGTCGATGAGTTGCTTGCCCAGCAACAGGTCGTCATCAAGAGCCT
>JABEVI010000160.1 GCA_013044085.1 Steroidobacteraceae bacterium | reverse complement strand
GAAATGCGGGGTGGCTTTGCCTGCTCACACATATGATCAGCAATTTTAGATATTTATACTCGAAATTAGGGTCTTTATTATTCAATTAATAAATTATCCAATAGGCTCGTACCTCAGGAGATCCACCCATGAATACGACCCCGACGACCTCCCCGACCCGCGGCCTCGCTCGCGTGATCGCCTCGATGGCCGCCTCCGACGGCGCCGGCGTCAAACTGCGCCGCAGCCTCGGCAGCGCGCAGTACCAGCGCCTGGATCCGTTCCTGATGCTCGATGAGTTCGGTACCGAAAATCCCGACGACTACATCGCCGGGTTCCCGCCGCATCCGCATCGCGGCTTCGAGACCGTGACCTACATGATCGACGGTCGCATGCAGCACCGCGATCATCTCGGCAACGTCGGCGATCTCGGCCCCGGCGGTGTGCAGTGGATGAGTGCGGCGCGCGGTGTGATCCACTCCGAGATGCCGCAACAGGACCAGGGCCGCATGCGCGGCTTTCAGTTGTGGATCAACCTGCCGGCCGCCGAAAAGATGAAGCCGGCGAGTTATCGCGACATCCCGGCCGAGCAGATCCCGGTGGCCGCCTTGCCGGGCGGCGGCCGGATCAAGGTGATCGCCGGCACCGTCACGATCGGCGAGCGGCGGATCGACGGACCGATCAATGGCGCCGCCGCGAAGCTGTCGACGGATCCTCTGTACCTCGACCTCAGCCTGCCGGCAGGCGCCGAGTTCACACAGTCGATCACGAGCGGCTACAGCGCCCTCGTTTATGTCTACGAGGGCGGCGCCGCGGTGCACGCGGCGCAGGGCCCGCAAGATCTGCCGCTGCAGGGCGCGGGCATCCTCGACACCCGCGGCGAAGCGGTGCGCCTCGAAGCCGGACCCGCCGGGGCACGCCTGTTGCTGTTGGCCGCAAAGCCGATCGGCGAGCCGATCGTCCAGCACGGCCCGTTCGTGATGAACACGCGCGAGCAGATCGAGACGGCGATTCGCGACTATCAGGCCGGGCGCCTCACCGGCTGACGCGTCAACGGCAAGCGCGCCACGTCCATGAGATCCGGGTCGCAAGTACCTGCCATGGGTCCTGCCGCGAACTCGCCCATCATTACAACCTGCTAATATCACCGCCAAACCATACGGAGGCCGCGCAGGGACCGCGGCTTGAGGCGCTGATCGCGAATGATTTGTGCCGTTCGTGAGTGGCAAGCTCCAATCCAAGGGGCTCGGGGAATTTTGCTGCGCATCGCGTCCATCGCGAACCGATGCGCGTTGAGCGCTTTTTTGAAGAGGGAATCGACCCATGCCCACGGTGCGCGGTTGCAAGCTGCAGGACGAATCGCTCTACGACATGCAGAGTCACACCTGGTTCCAGGAAGTCGGCGACGGCAAGGAAGTCGGTTTCGCAGGCTGCGGCGCATGACTCGCGCCGCCCCGGCCGCGACGCCGGTCACGACCTCGCTGCGCCCGCATGAACTCGCCGCGTTGCACTCGCGCGCCTCGCGCGTCTGCGTCGTGCTCAAGGCGATCGCCAACGAGGCGCGGCTGATGATCGTCTGCAAGCTCGCCGAAGGCGAACAATCGGTCGGTGCACTGCAGTCGCACGTCGGCCTGAGTCAATCAGCGGTCTCCCAGCACCTTGCGATGCTGCGCGAGCATAAGCTCGTCTCGACGCGGCGCCGCGGCCAGTCGGTGCACTACGCTCTTGCCAGCGACGAGACCGCCGCGATCATCAAGACGTTGCACGACCAGTTCTGCGTGCGCCGCCGCTGAAGGGGCGCAAGGGCTGAGTGAACCGGTGGCCTCGTCGCCGCTCATGCCCACGCGCTAAACTGCGCGCATGCCTGCAGCGCCGCAAGTCCGTGGCTCGGTGTACCGCGAATTCGCCGAGCGACTGCTGAGCCGGGCTGCCGGCGCGCCCTTGATCGGCGGCAACGCCGCGGAACTGCTGATCGACGGCGAGGCGCATTTTGCCGCCTGGCTCGGCGCGATTCGCGGCGCGACGCGGCGCGTGCTGCTGGAAAATTACATCGTCCGCGACGACGCCATCGGCGTTGCCTTTCGCGATGCGCTGGTCGGACGCGCACGCGACGGCGTGCACATCGCGGTCATCGTCGACTGGCTCGGCTGCCTCGGCCAGTCGGGGCGGCGATTCTGGGCGCCGTTGCGCGCGGCCGGCGGCGAGGTGCGCGTCTACAATCCGCCCCGGTTTGGCGATTCCTTCGGCTGGGTGAGCCGCGATCATCGCAAATTATTGGTGGTTGACGGCACACACGGCTTCTTATCCGGGGTATGCATCAGCGCGCGATGGCTTGGCAATCCGGGACGCGGGGAACCGCCGTGGCGCGACACGGGGGTCGCGCTGCGCGGACCGGCGGTCGCGGAACTCGAACAAGCCTTCGTCAGCAGTTGGAACAGCATCGGCGCGCCATTCGACCAGCCCATCGCGGAAGGCGCGACGATCGCAGCCGAAGGACAGGTCGCGATGCGTGTGGTCGCCACGGAGCCCGCGAGCGCGAAGCTCTACCGGCTCGACCAGCTGATCGCCTCCATGGCGCGGCGCAGCCTGTGGCTCACCGATGCCTATTACGTCGGCATCGCCCCGTACGTACAGACGCTCATCGACGCGGCGGATGACGGCGTCGATGTGCGGCTGTTGGTGCCGGGTGCGAGCGACGTGCCGGTGGTCGCCGCGATGTCACGGACCGGCTATCGTCCGCTGCTGCGCGCCGGAATACGTGTGTTCGAGTGGGACGGCTCGATGTTGCACGCCAAGACCGCGGTCGTCGACGGCCTGTGGTCGCGCGTCGGTTCCTCGAACCTGAACTTGTCGAGCTGGCTCGGCAACCGCGAGATCGACGTCGCGATCGAGGATGCGGACTTTGCGACGCAACTCGCCGCCCGCTACGAGGCGGACCTGCAAAG
>JABEVI010000159.1 GCA_013044085.1 Steroidobacteraceae bacterium | reverse complement strand
CATCCCGGTGGACAACGTCTACGCATCCCCGGTGCTGCTCGGCGATGCCTGGAAGCAGAAGCAGGAAAAAATGGTGGTCGTTTCGCCGGATGTCGGCGGCGTCGTGCGCGCGCGGGCGCTGGCGAAGCGGCTGGACGATGCGGATCTCGCGATCATCGACAAACGCCGGCCGCGGCCGAACGAGTCGAAGGTGATGAATATCATAGGACCGGTCGACGGGCGGACCTGCGTGTTGATCGACGACATGGTCGACACCGCGGGCACGTTGTGCCAGGCCGCGCTTGCCCTCAAAGAGGAGGGTGCGGTCAAGGTCGTCGCCTACATCACGCATCCGGTGTTGTCGGGCGCGGCGATCGAACGCATCTCGAAATCGGTCCTCGATGAACTCGTGGTGACCAACACGATACCGTTGACGGACGCCGCACGCGCTTGCGGGCGCATCCGGCAGTTGAGTGTCGCCGGATTGCTCGCCGAGACCGTGCGGCGCATCAGTGACGAGGAGTCGGTCAGCTCCTTGTACATCGATTGAAAGCGAGCGGTGCGGTGCAAGCGTTATTTTTGGGTAGGCGTGCCGACGATTGGTCGCGGTCCCGGCGCGCCTGTTTTTGTTTCGTAACTGGAGAACATCATGAAAACCTCATTTGAACTCGTTGCCGAGTTCCGCGAGATGCATGGCAAAGGTGCGAGCCGCCGCCTGCGTCGCAGCGGAAAAGTGCCGGCCATCCTCTACGGCGGCGAAGCCGATGCGCGTCCGTTGAGCCTCGATCACCAGAAGCTCGTGATCATGCTGGATAACGAACGCTTCTACTCGACGATTCTCAACCTGAAGGTCGGCGACCAGAGCCAGGCGGCGGTGCTGAAGGACGTGCAGCGACATCCGTTCCGCAACGCGGTATTGCACGTCGACTTTCAGCGTGTCGACGAGAACGAGAAGATCCGTATCAGCATTCCGCTGCACTTCAAGGGCGAGGCGATCGCGCCGGGCGTGAAGTCACAGGGTGGCATCGTTTCGCACATGCGCACCGAGGTTGAGATCTCGTGCCTGCCGAAGGACCTGCCGGAATTCGTCGAGGTCGACATCTCGGGACTCTCGATCAACGAGAGCATCCACCTGTCGCAGCTGAAGATCCCGGACGGCGTGCAACTGCTCGAGTTGCTGAAGGAAGACGCGGCGGTCGTGGCCATCCACAGTCCGCGTGCCGAGGAGCCTGAGCCGACGGCTGCGGCGGCGGCAACGGCCGAGGCGGCGGCGCCGGCGGCCGGCGCGGCACCGGCCGAAGCGGCGAAGAAGGAAGAGACCAAGAAGGAACCGGCGAAGAAGGACGCGAAGAAGTAGTCGGCGCATAGGCTGCAGGCGAGCGGGGCCGTCCTCGGGACGGCCCTTCTGCTTTTTTAGGCGAACACCAATACGATGTCCGGATTACCCGTGAAGATCATCGCCGGCCTCGGCAATCCGGGGCCAGAACACCAGCTGACCCGGCACAACGCGGGTTTCTGGTTCGTGGACGTGCTCGCGCGCCGCCACGGCGGCGAATTTCGGGATTACCGCAAGTATTCCGGGGAGACGGCGCGCATCGTGATCGACGGGCATGCGGTGACGCTGTTGAAACCGACCACCTACATGAATCGCAGCGGGCTGTCGATCCGGCAGCTCAGCGATTTCTTCAAGGTGCCGGCCGATGAGGTCCTGGTGGTGCACGACGAGCTCGACCTGCCGGTCGGCACCGCACGGCTGAAGTTCGGCGGCGGCCATGGCGGCCACAATGGCTTGCGCGACACCATCGCGCACATGGGTGAGAACTTCTGGCGTCTGCGCCTCGGAATAGGCCATCCGGGCAACAAGGCGGAGGTCATCGATTACGTGCTGACGCGTGCGCCCGGGGCCGAGGAGGACGCGATCCTCGATGCGGTGAACGCGGCGGCCGATTGTGTGCCGATCATCCTCGAACAGGGCGCCGAGAAGGCGATGGTCAAACTTCACAGCCGCGCGGGGAAGATCTGATGCCGATTCGTTGTGGAATCGTCGGCTTGCCGAACGTCGGCAAGTCGACGCTGTTCAACGCGCTCACGCGGGCGCAGATCGCCGCGGAGAACTATCCGTTCTGCACGATCGATCCGAACGTCGGCGTGGTGCCGGTGCCGGATCCGCGACTCGCCGATCTGGCGGCGATCGTCAACCCCGAGCGCATCCTGCCGACAACGGTCGAGTTCGTCGACATCGCCGGTCTCGTCGCCGGTGCCTCGAAGGGCGAGGGGCTCGGCAACAAATTCCTGGCGCACATCCGCGAGGTCGACGCCATCGCGCACGTGGTGCGCTGCTTCGAGAACGACGACATCATCCATGTCGCCGGCAAGATCGACCCGGCCCGCGACATCGAGGTCATCGACACCGAACTCGCGCTCGCCGATCTGGACAGCGTCGAGCGCGCGCTGCAAAAGGCGACGAAGGTGGCGAAGACGGGCGACAAGGACGCGAACCGGTTGCGCGATTTGCTCGAGCGCGTGCGCGAGCAGTTGAATCTGGCGAAAGCGGTGCGCGCGCTCGGGCTGGACGCGCAGGAGCACCTGCTGCTGCGGGATCTTCACCTGCTGACCGACAAGCCGGTGATGTATGTCGCCAACGTCGATGAGCGCGGCTTCAAGGATAATCCGCGGCTCGATCGCGTGCGTGAACTCGCCGCCCGGGAGGGCGCCGTAGTGATCCCGGTGTGCGCGGCGATCGAGGCGGAGATCGCGCAATTGGACGAGGCCGATCGCGCCGACTTCCTCTCGGAACTTGGCCTCGAGGAACCGGGACTCAACCGCGTGATCCGCGGCGCCTACGGACTCCTGGGGCTGCAGACCTATTTCACGGCGGGCGTCAAGGAAGTGCGGGCGTGGACGGTGCACCAGGGGGCGACGGCGCCGCAGGCGGCCGGCGTCATTCACACCGATTTCGAACGCGGCTTCATCCGTGCCGAAGTGATCGCTTACGCGGATTTCATTGCATGCCGCGGCGAGGCAGGTGCGAAGGAGGCCGGGAAGCTGCGCCTCGAAGGCAAGGAATACGT
>JABEVI010000158.1 GCA_013044085.1 Steroidobacteraceae bacterium | reverse complement strand
GCGCGGCTCGAGCCGCGCTGCCGACCGGGTTTGCTCGATGGCTGGATCCGGCGACCGCCCCGTTCATCCCGGTTCCGGAAATCAACGTCGACCCGAACAGCGGCACGACGCTCGGCCTCATTCCAACCTGGTTGGTGACCGACAAGAAGAACCAGATCCGCAAGATCATCGCGCCCGACGTGATCCACAATCCGAACTTCGGCTGGGGTTTTCACGGCCGGATCTTCTCCTATCCTTCGGACAATACGCAGTGGTCGCTGGTGGTCGGCGCCAAACAGCGCGTCGAGAGTGAATTCGACTTCGAGTACGAGACCGGCCGTCTGCGCGATACGCGCTGGTCGTTCTCCGCAAGCGCCGTCTACAACCGCAGCGGCACACCACGTTTCTACGGGATCGGCAACAATTCGCCCATCATCAACGAGACGAATTACACCGACCAGCAAAAATACGTGCAGACGAATCTCGGCTGGAACATCAATCACACGTGGCAGGTCTCCTGGACCTTGCGCGTCCGGGAAGTGGCCATACAACCGGGTTCCCTGGCCCACATCGCCTCGATCCAGACGCGTTTTCGCGGCTTGCTCGGCATCGGCGTCAACCACGAAATTCTCAACCGATTCCAGTTGACCTACGACACGCGTAACGATGAGACCATACCGACGCGCGGCGGAGCCTACGTGTTATTCGGCGGAATCGCCGCGAGCAGGGGTATTTTCAACACGTCGATGTACAGCGTCGCCGGATTCGACGGCCGGCAGTTCTGGCCGGCGGGCCCCAACGCGACCATCGCGGCGCACATCGCGTTGCGCTACATGCCCGGCGAGCAGAACGTGCCATTCTGGAGCCTGTCGAGCATCGGCGGCGACAGCAGCGTGCTCGGCGAGGAGCAACCGCTTCGAGGCTACGGCTCCGGGCGGTTCTACGGTCGCAACTCCTTTTCCTCGAGCGTCGAGTACCGGCGCCGGGTGCTGTCCCTGAACGCGATGGGGACCCACATCGACATCGAACTCGCGCCCTTCATCGATGTCGGCGAGGTGTTCGCGAATTCGCGCACCGTGCCCTTTGCGCACCTGCACCACGTCGTTGGGCTCGGATTTCGCGGCATCGCCCCGCCCTTCGTGGTCGGGTACGTCGATGTCGGTTATGGCAGCGAGGGCGCCGCCGTGTTCACGGGCATCAACTATCCATTCTAGTATCGACGATGAAATCTCCATTTGAGTCTCTGGGTCGTCATGTGGCGAGCCACCCGCGTCTGGTCGTGACGATCTGGGCGATCGCCATCGCGATCGGCGCGTGGGGTGCGATCGCATTCCCGCATGTTGCGATCGGCGGTGCGGCCAGCCTAGAGGGAAGTTCCTCGCAGCGGGTCGACGACACGCTGCAGACCGATTTCCGCAATCCGTTTCTCGATCCCTTGGTGGTCGCGGTGGACAGCCGGCGCTACACCATCGGCGATGCGGCGTTCGCCGCCTGGACGCGGCACATGGCGCGCACGCTGCGCCGGCTGCCGGACGTGCGTCAGGTGGCCTCCTATCCCGGCACAGGCGATCCCTCGTTGCGCTCGCCGGATGGTCATCGGACCTTGCTCCTGGTCGGCCTGAAGGCGCGGGACGAGGCCGGTCAGCATCGTGCGGTCAAGCACGTGAGGGCCGCGCTTGCGCCCCTGGGGGTCGAGTTGCGGCAACTGGACGGCGCATCCCGCGTCGCCGTCACGGGTGGCCCGGCGATCGACTATGACATCAACGTGAGCAGCGCCCAGGGTGGCGATCACGCCGAGAAGCGCGCCTTGCCGCTCACCTTGTTGATCCTCGTGCTCGCTTTCGGCACGGTGGTAGCCGCGCTGTTACCGTTTCTGATGGGTCTTGCCGCGACGATGGTGGCCTTCGGGGCGGCTTATTTGCTCGCACGGCTGATGCCGGTATCCAATCTGCTCGGCAACGTCGTCACGATGGTCGGTCTCGCGGTCGGAATCGATTATTCGCTGCTGATGGTCAAGGACTTCCGTGAACGGCTGGCGGGTGCGGATGTTGCGACCTCGGTCGCACAGACCGTCGGCGAGGCTGGAATGACGATCTGCTGGTCCGGCAGCACCGTGGCGATCGGGCTGCTCGGGCTGCTGTTCAGCCCGATTCTGGAGACCCGCGGAGTGGGTATCGGTGGGGCGATGGTCGTGGTGGCCGCGGTGCTGGCCGCGCTGACTCTGCTGCCGGCATGCCTGGCCTTGCTCGGCCGGCGGGTCGAGCGATGGCCGGTCGGCTTCGGCGCTTTCAATCGCGCGGATCGGGCGAGTTTCTGGCGGCGCCTGGCGACCTGGACCGTCCGCAGACCCGTGATCAGCCTGGCCGCATCCACGGCGTTCGTCCTGCTGCTCGCCTTCCCCATCGTCGGCGCGCACAGCGGCTTTTCCAACGATCCGTGGTTCCTGCCGAAGGGAGTGGAGTCGCGCGTAGGCATGGAAATGCTCACCGGCATTCGCCGTGACGATTCGGGGCTCGACATACGCATTCTGGTGCGCACCACCGACGGGTTGCCGCTGCTCGCGCCGGCGCATCTGAAGGCGCTGGCGGCGTTCTCGGCGCGACTCACGAGCGATCGGCGTGTCGCCACGCTCGCATCGCCGCTCACCGCGGCCAATGCCCCCGCACGCTCGATGTATTTGAGCCGCGGTGGCCACACCGGGCTGTTCGACCTGTCGCCGGCGGCGGGGCTGTCGCTGGTCGAGGTTCAGGCGCTCGCCCGCGGCATCGGCCATGTCGAACCCGCCGGCCCGTTCACGATTACCGTCGGCGGCACGCCGGTCTACTACAACGATTTCAGCGATTACATGTGGCGCAGCTTTCCGAAGGTCTTCGGCTTCGTGATCGCGGCAACCCTGATCCTGTTGTTCAGCGCGTTTCGTTCGTATCTGCTGCCCATCAAGGCGGTCGTCGCCAATCTTCTGGCAATTGGCGCCGGCTACGGCGCGGTCGTCGCCGTATTCCAGTACGGCTGGTGCGGTTGGCTGATCGGCCTGGAACATCCGTTCGGGTCGATAGCCCTCGAAGTGCCGATGATGATTTTCTGCCTGAGCTTCGGCCTGTCGATGGACTACGAACTGTTTTTGCTGTTCCGCATCCGGCGCGAATACCTGGCGCACGGCGATAACGAGCGTGCGACGGTCGATGGACTCGCCTCCGTCGCACCGGTGATCACCGGTGCGGGACTGATCATGGCGGTGGTCTTCGGCGCGTTCGCCGGCGCCGCCCTGCCGGCGCTGAAGATGATCGGAGTCGGGCTGTGCGTTGCGGTGCTCGTCGATGCGACCGTGATCCGCGGTTTCGTCGTTCCGGCCTTCATGAGCATCGCCGGGCGCTGGAATTGGTACCCCGGGCACCCGCGGGAAAGGCGTCTCCAAAGATAGACAGTGTGCGCCGGCTCGGGCGCGCGCTACCCTGCGGGTCCAGGCCGGTACCCGGCTGACGTCCATTCACTTTGGGGAGACCAGCATCATGGCGCTTTGGAAGGAAATCGCGACACCCGGCCCGACCGGCACCCCCATTACACCCCCCGCAGCGCCCGTCGAGCGGGCGAAGGTCGATGCCGGCCCCGCGGTCCCCGTGCGCAAACCCAGGGAGCACGCCGAGGGCGGCGACTCCGTGATCGCCGCCAACTTGACGATCGAGGGCAAGATCGAGGGATCGGGTAACGTGCGCATTGCAGGCCGCTTCAAAGGTGACGTGCGGATCGACGGCAATTTCAACATCGAATCCGGAGCCGTGTTGACCGGTCAGGTTCTCGCCGGCGTCGTCGTCGTGGGCGGCGAGCTGCAAGGAAACATCGAGTCGGCGAAGCGTGTCGATGTTCTCGAGGGCGGGGTCATCGTCGGCGATGTGAAAGCCGGATCGATCACCGTGGCGGCCGGTTCACGCATGCGCGGTCATGTGGAGTTCGGCTGGGAGGATGAGAAGCCGGCGAAGAGCGTGCTCGGCCGCCCAGGTGACGGCAACTAGATATGAGCGTCGCCGCCCGCCAGGGATCGCTCGGCGCCACGCGAATCTGCCCCCACTGCAAGGCTACGGTGCTCGCGAGCGCGAACATATGCCCCGCCTGCCAGCACCATCTGCGATTCAATGCGGCCGCGGCCGAGCAGCGTTCGGCAGGCCGGACGGCGATGCGGATCGAGGGCACGATAGCCCCGGAGGAAGCGGGCGAGCGCTGCGAGTATTGCGTCGTGGTGTCGATTGCGAACCATGCTGGCGAGAAGCTCGTGCGCCAGGTCGTCGGCGTCGGCGCCCTCGCACCGGGTGAGAGGCATAGCTACAGCTTCTCGGTCGAACTCATCCCCGCTACCGGTCCGGCTGGCGAACGCAAGCGGCCGTAATCGGTTATGACGTGTGGCTGCGTTCGATCTGAATGAAGCGGAGGAATTCGGCGCGTGTGCTGGAGTCCTTGCGGAAGGCACCGAGCATGCTGCTCGTCACCATCGAAACCCCGCGTTTGTGCACGCCGCGCGTCGTCATGCACTGATGCACTGCGTCGATCACCACGCCGACACCGCGGGGTTTGAGGACGTCATTGATGCAGGTTGCGATCTGCGCCGTGAGTTTCTCCTGAACCTGGAAGCGCCTGGAGAAGCCGTCGACCACGCGCGCGAGCTTGCTGATGCCGACGACCCGGTCGCTCGGCAGGTAGCCGATGTGTGCACGACCGATGATCGGTGCCATGTGATGTTCACAAAAGGACTCGAAGGCGATGTCACGCAGCACGACCATTTCGTCATAGCCCTCGACTTCCTCGAAGGTACGACGCAGGTACTCCCCCGGATCCGTTCCATAGCCTGAAAACCAGTCGCCGTAGGCGTTGACGACCCG
>JABEVI010000157.1 GCA_013044085.1 Steroidobacteraceae bacterium | reverse complement strand
GAGCGGGCTTCGAGAATCTTCAAGCCCGCCGCGAGACCGAGCAGTGCGGTGCCCGCGGCCAGGCCGTTGAAGGTCCGATAGTCGACGAACACGAGCGCGGCCGCGATCATCGATAGCGGCCAACGCAGCATTGCCGGCGGTGCATCGGCGCCGCGGGCCGCGAACGCCAGGCGGGCGGCAACCGCGGCGAACATGACGGCCGAAAGCCACACGGGCAGGTCGCGGGCGAGCGGCAGCCAGCTCAGCCCGAGACAGGCGCAGACCCATGCGAGCGGCCCGAACGCCAGGCTCGGCGCGGGCTTCACCGCGCCCGCCCGCCGAATGCGGCCAACATACGCAACGCCCGACTCAGTTGCGCGGCGCCGATCGCCGGTTCGAGCAGGCCGCCGGGCAGGCGCAGTCCATAGCGCCGTCCGTGGCGTTCACTCTGCAGGACCCAGGCACACAGCTGCGACAGCCGCGCCTCGACGGCAAGCCCGCCGAGCTCGTTCCAGTCGAACCAGAGCGTGCCCTGCGGCCTGCCCGTGTAGTACCGCACCGCAGGCTCGCCGCCGTGTGCAAGCGCCTTCCAGGCCATGTGCTTGAGCGGCGTTCCGGGTGTGTAGGGACGAAGCCCGGCGAACTCCTCTTCGCCATGTGCATCCTCGGCGCCTATGTTTGATGCTGCCGGGGCGTCGGTGTCCGCTGCGGGGCGACGATCGCCGAGCGGACGCGGCGCGACGTAGGCGATGAGCGGGGTCTGCACATAGGTCCAGGCGCGGAACCAGCCGAACGGAAAGCGGCTGCGCAGTTCGAAGTGCTCATACCGCAAGACCCCGCGTGAGGCCGTGGTAAAGGGCAGTACGAGGCAGCGGGCCGCGCCGGCCGGCACATCGGCACACACCGAGTGCGCACCGGCGCGAATCTCGATGTCACGGCGCTCGAGCCCCGAATCGTTGTACAGCGTGAACCGGAAGCCCGCCGCGCCGCCGGCGAAGGCGTCCGCCTCGGTCGAGCCTTCGACGCCGAGGCCGAGCAGGTTGCGGTGACAGTGATGCATGCCGACCAGACCGATGCCCGCCAGCAGGAACGAAAGCACGAGGCCGAGATTGCTGGCGTAATTCAGTCCCGCGAGCGTCATTGCGCCGATGAGCGCCGCGAGCGCGAGCCCACGGCCGGTCGGCAGGATGTAGATGCGGCGCCGTTCGACCCGCAGCGGCAACTCGTCGCGCCCATGCCGGCGTGCCGCCCATGCCCGCAAGGCTGCGGCGGCACTCTGCCGCCAGGCGTTCACGGGATCGCGACCGCTTCCACGAGCCGCGATACCGGCACCTCCATGCCGCTCGCATCCCGGAGGCGGTGGCCGGCGATCGCGCCGAGGACCGCCTGGACGTGCTCGGGCATCACGGCGTCCCGGCCCTCGAGCAGCGCCCAGGCGCGCGCCGCGCGCAGCAGGCCGATCCCCGCGCGCGGCGACAGTCCACGCCGCAACCCCATGCGCTCGCGGCTGTGTGCGAGCAGTGCCTGGATGTAGTCGACCAGGGCCGGTGCCGCGTGCACCCGCTCGACCTTCATCTGCAGCGCGGCGAGCGAGTCGGCGTCGAGTGTGGCGGTGAGTTTGGCGAGCAGTCGGCGTCGATCCACACCGGCGAGCAACGCGCGCTCTTCCGCCGCCGACGGGTAGCCGAGCGCGATGCGCATCAGGAATCGGTCGAGTTGCGACTCCGGCAGTTCAAAGGTGCCGGCTTGCTCCTGAGGATTCTGCGTCGCGATCACGAAGAATGGTTCAGGCAGGCGCATCGTGCGGCCATCGACCGTGACCTGCTGCTCCTCCATCGCCTCGAGCAGCGCGCTCTGCGCCTTCGGCGATGCCCGGTTGATCTCGTCGGCGAGAACCACCTGCGCAAAGATCGGGCCGGCCTGGAAGCGGAAGCCGCCGGTTTCGCGTTCGTAGATCGAGACGCCGAGGACGTCGGCCGGCAGCAGGTCGCTCGTGAATTGTATGCGCTGGAACGACAAGCCGAGGCCCGCCGCAAGCGCGTGGGCGAGCGTTGTCTTGCCGACGCCGGGTACATCCTCGATCAGCAGGTGACCCCGCGCCAACAGGCAGGCGACGCACAGGCGGATCTGCCTGTCCTTGCCCACGATCACGCGGCCGAGCTGCGCGAGGAGCGCGTCGAGCGCCGCCGTTGGCGCGCTCATCCGGTGAGCAATGCGCGCACGCGCGCGGCCTGGCGCTCCAGCTGTCCAAGCTCGGTCTGCAGTTCGACCACGCGTGCCGCGTCCTTCGCGACGATGTCGGCCGGTGCGTGCCGCGCGAAATCGGCGCCGGCCGCCTTGGCCTGCAGCTTCTGCAGATCCGCCTCGGCCTTGCGCCGGCGCTTCGCGATCCGCTCAGCCTCGGCGGCCGGATCGATCAAGCCGTGCATCGGCACCAGAATTTCCAGTGTGCCGAGCAGCGCGACCGCGGCAACCGGTGCGGCCTCCGTGGGTGCGAGCACGCGCGGCGTCTCGATGCCCGCAAGGCGTTGCAGGTATTTGAGGTTCCTGTCGAGGATCGTGAGGTCCGACGGCCCGGCATTTTGCAGCAGCACTGCGATGCGACGGCTCGGCGCGATGTCCATCTCGCCGCGGATCTGGCGCACGCCGAGCACGAACTGCCGGACCCAGTCCATCTCGCTCTCGGCCTGCGGATCACGCGCGAGGTCGACCTCACGCGGGTAGCGTGCAAGCATGATCGTCTGCGCGGATGCGTCGGCGCCCGCGTCCACGCGGGCACGCTGCCAGATTTCCTCGCTGATGAATGGGGCGAGCGGGTGCAGCGCCCGCAGCAGCGTCTCGAGCGTGCCGAGGAGCGTGCGTCGCGTGCCGCGCTTTTGCGCATCGCTCGCGTCCTCGGCCTGTAGCACGGTCTTCGTCGCTTCGACGTACCAGTCGCAAAACTCGTGCCAGGTGAATTCGTAGAGAGCGTTCGCGACGACATCCAGGCGATAGTCGGCGAATCCGCTCTCGACGCGCGCAAGCGTTGCGGCGAGCCGCGAGCGGATCCAGCGGTCGGCGACGCTCAGTTGCACCTCGCCGCCGCCGCCGGCGACGGCGTCCGGCTGGGCGTTGATCAACACGTAGCGTGCGGCGTTCCAGAGCTTGTTGCAGAAGTTCCGATAGCCCTCGACACGCGCCATGTCGAAACGCAGGTCGCGGCTCTGGGTCGCGAGGGAGGCGAAGGACAGGCGCAGCGCATCCGTCCCGAAGGCCGCGATGCCCTGGGGAAATTGCTTGCGGGTCGCCCGTTCGATCGCCGGCTTCATTTGCGGTTGCATCAGCCCGGAGACCCGCTTCGCGATCAGCGAATCGAGGTCGATGCCGTCGACGATGTCGAGTGGGTCGAGCACGTTGCCCTTGGACTTCGACATCTTCTGGCCGTCCTGGTCGCGAATCAGGCCATGCACGTACACTTCGCGGAACGGCACCTCGCCGGTGAACTTCAGCCCCATCATGATCATCCGCGCGACCCAGAAGAAGATGATGTCGAAGCCCGTGACCAGCACCGAGGTGGGGTAATAGACGGACAAATCGCGCGTCGCATCCGGCCAGCCCTGGGTCGAGAACGGCCAGAGCGCCGAGGAGAACCAGGTGTCGAGCACGTCTTCGTCCTGGCGAAGGGGAATGTGCGGGTCGATGCCGCCGGCCGCGCGGGCATCCGCCTCGTCGCGACCGACGTACACGCGGCCCTGCGGGTCGTACCAGGCCGGAATGCGGTGACCCCACCACAGCTGCCGGCTGATGCACCAGTCCTTGATGTTGCGCATCCATTCGAAGTAGACGCCGCTCCAGTTCTCGGGGACGAAGCGGATCCGCCCTTCCTCGACCGCCTGCACCGCCGGCGCCGCGAGCGGTGCAATCTTGACGAACCACTGGTCGGTCAGCAGCGGTTCGAGGATCGCGTGGCTGCGGTCCCCGCGCGGCACCATCAATTGATGCGGCTCGATCCGTTCGAGCAATCCGAGCGCATCGAGGTCGGCGACGATCTTCGCGCGCGCCTCGAACCTATCGAGAGAGCGATACGGCGCCGGCACCTCGTCGCTGAGCCGGGCCTCGGTGGTCAGTACGTTGATCATCGGCAGCCCATGCCGCGCGCCGATGTCGTAGTCGTTGAAATCGTGGGCCGGAGTGATCTTCACGCAGCCGCTGCCGAAGGCCGGGTCCACGTAGGCGTCGCCGATGATGGGTATTTCGCGCTCGCTGAGCGGCAAGCGCAGCCGGCGGCCGATCAGCGCCCGGTACCGCTCATCATCCGGGTGCACGGCGACGGCGACGTCGCCGAGCATCGTCTCGGGGCGGGTGGTGGCGACGACCAGGTGGCCGGAGCCGTCGGCGAGCGGGTAGCGCAGGTGCCAGAGGCTGCCGTTCTCGGCTTCGGAAACGACCTCCAGATCCGACAGGGCGGTCTGCAGCACCGGGTCCCAGTTCACCAGGCGTTTGCCCCGATAGATCAGGCCCTCGTGGTAGAGGCGTACGAACACCTCGGTAACCGCCCGTGAAAGCCCCGGGTCCATGGTGAAACGGTCGCGGCTCCAGTCCACCGAGGCGCCCAGACGCCGCATCTGCCTGGCGATCGTATCGCCGGATCGGCTCTTCCATTCCCAGATACGCTCGATAAAGGCTTCCCGGCCGAGCTCGCGGCGGCCGCTGCCGAGGGCGTTCAACTGGCGCTCGACCACCATCTGTGTCGCGATCCCGGCATGATCGGTGCCCGGCTGCCACAGGGTGTCGAACCCTTGCATCCGTCGGTGGCGGATCAGGGCATCCATGATCGTGTCCTGGAAGGCGTGGCCCATGTGCAGCGTGCCGGTCACGTTGGGCGGCGGAATCACGATCGAGTACGCGGTTCCCACGCCGGCGGGTTTGAAAGCGCCGAGCGATTCCCAGCGGGCGTAGATGCGCGACTCGATCTCGGCGGGTGTATAGGCTTTGTCCATCCGCCGATTATAGCGGCAGCCGGCGCTCAATCGTCGCCGGCGCCATCCCCGTGGTCCGCGGACTGGGCGCGCAGGACGCGCTCGACGATTTCCGGCAGCTGCTCACGCAAACGGTCCAGGACATTCTCGAACAGCGTGGCCTCGATGTCCTTCGCCGCCCGATGAAGCAGGGAATCGGCGAGTTCGAGCATTTCGCTGACGATCGCCGACTGCAACGAACCGGCCCTGGCGGCCGGCGATTGCGGGTCGTCGATCACGACCGCATCCGTCAAAATCGGGATTTCGCCCGTGTCGTCGATGTCACCGTGCATCGTGCCGCTCAACCGTCCTCGCCGCCACCGTCGCCGTCGCCCAGCATGTGGGTCTGCACCGGCACACGCATCTCCCGGTAGGCCTTGAAGCGCTCGCGAGCCCGGGTTCGTGTCCCCTCATCGCCGTCCACTATCTCGGCGATGCGGGCGAAACGTTCGGTCCCCGGCGGCATGCGGTCGCTCAGGTTCAGCAGAACGTCGGCCGTCGGCGCGAGCTCGGCGTTGGCGGTCAAGTGCACCGGCGTGGCCGGATCGGCGGCGCCGTCGGCGCCGCAAAGCGCATGGGGAACGAACGAGCGGTCGCTGAACGTCCAGAGGAGGGTGTCGAGTTCCCGGGCGTCCTCATCCGTTGCGGCGAGGATGACGGCACGCAGATCGCGCAGCTGGATCTTTTCGGCCAGCCGGCAGGCAAAGCTCCAGCGCTGCCGTCCGGCGGCGCTGCGGAGCACGTAGAAATCGACCCGTTCGGTCATCCGGTCATTTTCCGCGCGCGCGCTCGATCAGGAAATCGACCAACAAGGGTACCGGTCGGCCGGTGCTTCCCTTCTGTGCTCCGCCGAGCCACGCGGTGCCGGCGACGTCGAGGTGCGCCCATTTCAGGCCGGAGGCGAACTTCGACAGGAACGCCGCGGCGGTGCATGCACCACCCTCGCGCCCGCCGACGTTGGCGAGGTCCGCGAAGTTGCTCTTCAGTTGTTCGACGTATTCCTCGCCGATCGGCATGCGCCAGGCGCGATCGTCGGCACGCAGGCCCGCCGCGGCGACTTGCGCGGCGAGCGCCTCGTCATTGCTCATCAGGCCGCTCATGTGGTTGCCGAGCGCGATCACGCAGGCGCCCGTGAGTGTCGCGACGTCGATCACGGCCGCCGGCTTGAAGCGCCGGCTGTAGGTGATCGCGTCGCAGAGGATCAGTCGTCCCTCGGCATCGGTGTTGAGCACCTCCACGGTTTGTCCGGACATCGAGGTGACGATGTCCGCCGGTTTGACGGCGTTGCCGGCCGGCATGTTCTCGCAGGTCGCGACGATCGCGACGAGGTTGATCGGCAGGCGCAGGCGGGCGACCGCCCGCAATGCGCCGAGTACGCTCGCCGCGCCGCTCATGTCGAACTTCATCTCGTCCATGGCCGGCGGATCCTTCAACGAGATGCCGCCGGAATCGAAGGTGATCCCCTTGCCGACCAGACAGACCGGCGCGCTCGTCCGGCCGGCGCCCCGGTACTCGCACACGATCAGCCGCGGCGGCTCGGTGGAGCCGCGGGCCACCGCGAGAAACGCCCCCATTTTGAGTTTCTTGATCTGGCGCTCGCCGAGCACGCTTACCTTGATGGATGCGAATCGCTTGCCGAGCGCGAGCGCCTGTGCGCCGAGGTAGGTCGGCGTACACACGTTCGGCGGCAAATTCGCGAGGTCCCGGGAGAAGGCGACACCCTCGGCGAGGGCCACACCATCGTCCAAGCCCTGCTGCGCGTGCTTCGAAGCGCGCGCGTCGGCGGTGGCGAGGTGCACGGCGTGCAGCCGCACCGGCTTCGGCTTCGGGCCGGTCTTCAGATCCGGAATCCGGTAGAGTTGCCCGCAGAACACCTCGGCGACGATGCGCCCCCGCGCGTAATCGTCGAGGCCCGAATCCGGATCAGGCGCAAGGTGCAGCACCGCTTCGCCCGCCCCGGTCTTCAGGACACCCTGCGCGGCGGCCTGCACCGCCTTGCGGTACTGCTTGCGACCGAACTTGCCCTTCGCGCCGAGGCCGACGAGCAACACGCGCGCTCCCGGCGCTTCCGAGGGGTGGGCAAGCAGCATCGTTTCGGCCAATTTTCCGGAAAAATCGTGCGCCGCGTGCAGCCTCGCGGCAAGGCCGCCGAGGCGCGCGTCGATGCGCCCGGTCGGTTCGCCGAGGCTGCCGTCCTCGTGGACACCGATGATCGAGCAGGCGCCGTCCTTGCGCGTGCGTGGATCGACGATCGCTTTGAATTCCATGGCTGATCCTCATGTTTTGAGCCGGGGCGTCGCAGTCATCATCGCCGGCAATTTGTCGCCACCATCGCTTCTTGGCAAATTTTAGTCAAATAGTTTAACCGATCGGACGCGCAGTCCGTATCGGTCCCTCGGCCGGTGCGGGCTTTTGCTAAGCTGCCGCGCATGAAATGGACCGTACAGCGGTACGTCTTGCGCGAGGTCGTGCAAACCTGGCTCGCGGTCACCGGTGTGCTGGTTGCCATCCTGCTCGCCAATCAGCTCTCACGGGTTCTCGGCCAGGCCGCGGACAATCATTTCGACAGTCACGTCGTGCTCGACCTGATCGCGCTGGGGGCGATCATGAATCTCTCGGTCGTGGTGCCGGTCGGTCTACTGCTGTCGATCGTGCTGGCGCTCGGCCGGCTCTACCACGACAGCGAGATGGCCGCGTTGCAGGCCTGCGGCTTCAGCCCGACGCGGCTGCTCGTGCCGTTGTTCGCGTTCTCGACGCTGATCGCCGTCGGCCTGGGATGGCTCACGTTCTTCCAGGTGCCACGCGCGGACCACCAGTCGCAATTGTTGCGGCAGGCGGCGCTGAAGGAGGCCCGCTTCGGTCAGCTCGACGCCGGCCGCTTCCGCTCGTTTGCCGGCGGCAATGCGGTTTTCTATGCCGAGCGCATCGACCCGAACGGCGTGCTGCACGACGTCTTCCTGCAGCGCGAGTCGGCATCCGGGCGCGTCGAAGTCGCGGTCGCCAAAACCGCCACCTATACGCAGGTCGGTGCCGGCGGCATGCACCAGGTCACGCTCTACGATGGGCGCCGCTACGAAGGCGTGCCCGGGCGCAGTGATTTTCGGGTCATCCGCTTCCGGGAACACGGCATTCCAATCGCGGCGCCGCCGGGAATCGCCGGCACCAACGATCCGGACACGAAGCCGACGCTCGAGTTGCTCGGTTCGCTCGCGCCGAGCGACATCGCGCAGCTGCAATTTCGCAGTTCGGCGCCCATCATGGTCCTGTTGCTGACCCTGATCGCCCTGCCGTTGTCGCGTCTGCGGCCGCGCCAGGGCCGTTACATGCGCGTCGGCGTCGCGATCGTGGTATTTTTCGTGTACTCGAATCTGCTGGCGCTCGCCAAAGTTTGGCTGGAGCGGGGCAAGCTCAGTCCCTGGCTCGGGGTCTGGTGGATTCACGCCATCGCTCTCGGTCTCGGCCTGTATCTGCTGTGGAAGCAATCGCCGCCGAAATTACTGCAGCGGGCGCTTGCGGAGCATTCATGAACACGCTTGACCGTTATCTGTACCGCGCGGTGATCTGGTACACCTGTCTTGCGATGAGCGTGTTGCTCACGCTCGCGGCGCTGTTCTTGTTCATCAGCGAGCAAGGCGACATCGGCGTCGGCAACTACACGACGGTGGATGCATTTGCCTACACCTTGCTGAATTTGCCTCAGCAATGTTTCGAACTGTTGCCGATCGGCGCGCTGATCGGCTCCCTGATGGGCCTTGGCAATCTCGCATCCGGCAGCGAACTGGTGGTCTCGCGCGCTTCGGGCGTGTCGGTGTGGCGCGTCGCCTGGCCGGTGGGACTGGCCGGCGCGACGCTCGCGCTCTCCATGTACCTGATCGGCGAGTATGCGGCGCCGCCGCTGGCACAGTTCGCGCAGACGCAGAAGACCACCAGCCGGCTCGCGGGCGTGAGTTTCGCAGGCCGTGCGAGTGCCTGGATCAAGGAGGGCAACCTGATCTTGCGCCTGCGCACCGGCGAGATCGGTCAGGCCTTCGGCGGCGCTTCGCTGTTCGAACTCGACGGTGCGGGCCGTCTGCGCTCGATCCAGACGGCTGAGAGGATTTCGGTCGCGGACCCGGGTCATTGGATGCTGGAGAACGTGCGTACGACCACCTTCGGCCATGACCGCGTCGTCGGCACCCGGACGCGCCGCGTGACGATCCGCTCGAAGATCAATCCGGACTTTCTCGGGCTCGCCGCCACCGATCCGGATCTGCTGACGCTGCGCGGCCTTGCCGGCTACATCGCGCACCTGCGGCACAACCACCTGCAGGCCGCGCCCTACGAGATCGGTTTCTGGTCGAGGATCGCGCGTATCTTCGCCGTCATCGTCGTCACGTTGCTCGCGCTGCCGTTCGTTTTCGGGCCCCTGCGCACGACCGGTGCCGGCACGCGCACGGTTTTCGGCGTGCTGCTCGGCGTCGTCTTCTTCGTGATCAACGGCATCGGCGAGAAGGGCGGGCAGTTGTACGGTCTGAACCCGGTTCTCGTCGGCTGGCTGCCGACCACGGTGGTCGGGTTCGGCACCCTCGTCGCGATTTCAAGAACCCGGTAGATAGACGATGCGGGTGTCGGAAAGCCGGTCCTGCAGCGCGATACGCTCCGGATCGAGATACAGCCAGAGCACGCCGAGCCCCGCCGGCATCCAGGCGAGCATGGACCAGAAGAATCGGGAGATTGCCGCTTTCATGCTCGGTCGCCGGCCGCTCAAGTCGATGGCATGCAGCCTCCAGGCGCGCATGCCGACGGTCTGGCCGCTGTGCACCCAGTTGAGCACGAAATAACCGGCGATGATCGCGAACAGGCCGGCGTGATATAGATCGGCCCAGGGGCCGACCGAGCCGCGCAGCATGGCCCGGCCATGCGCGAGCATGACCACCGCCCACGTGAAAAAGATCAGCGGCGCGAGGATCACGATGCCGTCATAGATGAGCGCGGCGATACGGCGCCCAAAACCCGCGCTCGTGCCGCTCCTCATTCGCCGTGGGCCTTGCGTTCGATGAGCGACTTGTTCTCCTTCAGGATGCGTCGTACCTCCGGCAGCGGCGGTCGATCGGCCATGCGCGCGATCAGTTCCGGCAGTTCATACCATTTGCGGCCCCACTGGATGAGGCGTTCGGCATCGGCGAGTACCTGATCCTGCGCCGGGTTCGTCGTCGTTGGCTGCGGTTGGGGTTGGGGTTGCGGTTGCGGCTTCGCGCGCGACTTCGCCACGGGCGCCGGTTTACGTTCGGCCCGCGCCACCCGGCTATCGCCGGCCGGTGCCGGGGTGTGCGCCTGCGCCGCGAGGTATTTCGGCATTTCCCGGGTCTGGGTCGAGGAATCGCTCGGCGTCTGCGGCGGCTGCGGTTGCGCGCGCTCCGCCGGTTTCTCGGCGAGCGGTATGAAGCGTTCGATATGTTGCGAGCCGACGAGGTTGGCGAGAAATATCGTCAACTCGATTGCGTCGGAGAAGCGCTCGTCCCCCGCGGCGATGCGCTCGGTGAGTTGTGTGCGCAGCGCGAGCACTTTCTGCTTCGCGAGTTCCAGGATCCAGCGGCTCGGGCGCTGGTGCTCGACCCAGGCTTGCGCCTGCCAGTAATGCGGCTCGTCGAGCGCCGTGTACTCGAGGTGCAGATCCAGGCTGGCAAGCCATTTCTCGAGCAGTTCGAGCAGGCGTTGGTCGGCGGGTGTTTCCATGGTGCATCGACTCCAAGGCGCACCCTAAACGAAGCGCAGCCGCTTCGCCAGGGGCGCCGGCCGTGCCGCCGCGCTAGACTGCGCCCCATGTGTGGGATCGTGGGCATCATCGGCGGTGAGGCGAGTGCGCAGGCGGTCGCGCAAATGGCTGTGCGGCTGCGTCACCGCGGCCCGGACGGGGAGGGCGTGTACGCTGAACCGGGCGCCGCGTTCGCGCACCGCCGTCTGTCGATCCAGGATCTTTCCGAGGCTGCCCGGCAGCCGATGGTCCACGGGCGCCACGTAATCACCTATAATGGCGAGTTGTATAACCACGAGGCTTTGCGTGCCGGACTGCCCGGTCCGTGGCGTTCGACGGGTGACACGGAAGTGCTGTTGCGCCTGCTGGCGCGCGATGGGGATTCGGCGCTCGAGCGATTGATCGGCATGTTCGCCTTCGCGCTGTGGGACGGCGAACGGCGCCGCTTGCTGCTTGCGCGTGACCGGCTCGGGATCAAGCCTCTTTACTATCGTCCGTTGCCCGACGGCATCGCCTTTGCCTCGGAATTGAAGGCGTTGCTGCCTCTCGGCAGGCCCGAGGTCGATCGCAGCGCGGTCCGCGATTACCTCTCGTACGGCTACGTTCCTGCGCCGAAGACGATCTACCGGGGCATCGCTAAATTGCCGGCGGGGCATCGACTGGTGTTCGAGGACGGCGAGATCCTCATAGAGCGCTGGTGGCATCCGTCGGCCGCGCTGCGGATGCGCGACGAGGAGGAGACCCTCGGCAGGCTGGACAGTCTGCTGCACGAAATCGTGCCGGCCCATACTTTGTCCGATGTGCCGGTCGGCGTGTTCCTGAGCGGCGGCATCGACTCGGCTTTGACCACGTACTACCTCGATCGTCCGCACACCTACACGCTGGGCTTCGAGCGCAATGGCCGCTCCGAGACGCAGGCGGCGCGCCGCCT
>JABEVI010000156.1 GCA_013044085.1 Steroidobacteraceae bacterium | reverse complement strand
TTTGCGCGCATGCCGGGCACGCTCTCGATGCCGTGGCAGACGTGTCGTGCCAGGGCTGCCGTGCCGCCTTGGCGGGAATAATACAAAACCAGGATTTCATTCATCGCTGTTCCTTAGTGTGTTCGCGATCGCCCCGGCGAATCTGCGGCGATGATGCAACGCTGTCCCACGAGTGCTTGCGCGCCGCTTCGCAAGCTGCGGTTTGACGACCTCGAGCGCTATTGCTAGTGTCCGGCCTCGACCATGCCGCGTTCGACCGCACTCTTGATCGGCCTAATCTGTCTCTCCGGCTGTCAAGTCGCTCCTGTCCAAGAAATGAGCGACGCACGACAGGCGATCGAGGCTGCCCGGTTCGCGGGCGCGGAACAGCGCGCACCGAAGGAACTGCGGGCCGCCCAAGAGGAGATCGCGAGCGCCCAGCGGCATCTGCAGGCCCAACAGTACTCACGGGCACGCGATGATGCCCTCGAGGCGAAACGGCGCGCGACGATCGCGCTCTCGAACGCCGAGCGGGTGCCGAAGGTGCCGCCCTGAGGGCGCGGCCGCTAGAATCGCCACTTATTCTGCCAGCGGGACATCACCAACTCCGGATAGGCGATGTGCCCGTCACTGCCGTTGTAGCTCTCCAGCGCCCGGATCCAATTGTGGTTCTCCTCGCGCAGGTAGTGGCGCAGGATTTCGCAGCCCATGCGGATGTTGGCGCCGATCCGCACCAGGTGATTCTGGACGCCGAGTTGCCGCGGCCAAAATGGCATGACCTGCATCATGCCGACCGCGCCGACGCGTGAGACCGCGAACTGATCGAAGTGGCTCTCCACGGCGATCATCGCGAGCACCAGTCCGGGCGGAAGCCGCAGGTGCGGGTCGCGTTTCGCTTCGCAGTACACATCGTCCAGGATCTTGATCCGTTCGGCATAGGATCGCACGTAGGGTCGTAGGCGCGGCTCCATGCTCTTGTGCCAGACTTGCTCGGTGAACCGGTCCGTGTAGCACTGCCGGGTGTCGAGGATCCGCCTCAGAAGGGCTTTCAGCGTCGGTCGTGGAGCCTCGTCGGCCCTGGCCGATCCAGCCGCCGCCGCCAGCAGCGCGCACGCCAGAATCGCCGTCAGCGCAGCAGCGCAGGGCGCGTCGGGGTGGCGGCCACGAGGGCGCATACGCTCAGGCCGCGGACCTGCCCTGCACGTGCCGTACGGCTTCGCCGAGCGGTATCTGCACCGCGGCACTGTCGCGGCGGTGGCGATACTCGATGGTTCCGGCGGCCAGGCCGCGTTCACCCAGCACATAGCGATGCGGGATCCCCAGGAGTTCGGAGTCGGCGAACTTGACACCGGCACGCGCGTCGCGGTCGTCGAGCAGCACGTCGAAACCGGCGGCGGTGAAATCGCGGTACAAGGCGTCGGTGGCCTCGCGCAGCGGCGCGGATTTTTGATAGCTGAGCGGCACCAAAACGACCTGGAAGGGCGCGATCGCCTCCGGCCATACGATGCCGTTCGCGTCGTGGTTCTGCTCGATGGCGGCCGCAACCACGCGGGTCACGCCGATGCCATAGCAACCCATGTACATCGTGACGTTCTTGCCCTGTTCGTCGAGCACCGCGGCGCCCATGGCCTCGCTGTATTTGCGGCCGAGCTGGAAGATATGGCCGACCTCGATGCCGCGCGCGATATTCAGCCGGCCGCGACCGCCGGGACTCGGGTCCCCGGCCACGGCGTTGCGGATGTCGAGCCCTTCCGGCACGGCAAGATCCCGGCCCCAGTTGACGCCGGTGAAATGCTGGTCTTTCTCGTTGGCCCCGCAAACGAAGTCGGCGAGGCAGGCCGCCGCGTGGTCGACGTAAATCCGCCCCGGGAAACCCACCGGTCCGAGAGATCCGGGCTCGGCGCCGGTCGCCTCGCGAACGCGCTCGGCGCTCGCCATGCGCAGCGGGTTGGCGACGCCGGGCAGCTTCTGTGCCTTGAGCGCGTTCAGTTCGTGGTCTCCGCGCACCACCATCGCCACCACGGCGCCGTCGACGCCGTCGACGATCAACGTCTTCACGCAGCGTGCTGCTTCGACGCCGAGGAAAAGGCAAAGATCGGCCATGGTGCGCGCACCCGGCGTCGCGACTTTCGTGAGCGGCTGTGTCGGCGCGCCTCGCGCCGCCGCTGGTGCGATTGCCGCGGCGAGTTCGAGGTTGGCGGCATACTCATCGCCGTCCGAGAAGGCGATGGCATCCTCGCCGGAATCGGCGAGGACGTGAAATTCCTGCGATGCTGTGCCGCCTATGCTGCCGCTGTCGGCATCCACCGCGCGAAACTTCAGGCCGAGGCGGGTGAAGATCCGGCCGTACGCCTCGAACATCAGTCGGTAGCCCGCGGCGAGACTCGTCTCGTCGGCGTGAAACGAATAGGCGTCCTTCATCAGGAACTCGCGCGCGCGCATCACGCCGAACCGGGGACGGATTTCGTCGCGGAATTTCGTCTGGATCTGGTAGAAATTCACCGGCAGCTGCCGGTAGCTGCGCAACTCCCGGCGGGCGATGTCGGTGATGACTTCCTCGTGCGTGGGGCCGTAGGCGAATTCCCGGTCATGCCGGTCCTTGAAACGCAGCAACTCCGGACCGAATTCGTTCCAACGGCCCGATTCGCGCCAGAGTTCGGCCGGTTGGACCGTAGGCATGGACAATTCGAGCGCCCCGGCGCGGTCCATCTCCTCGCGAATGATCCGCTCGACCTTGCGCAGGGTGCGCAGGCCGATCGGCATCCAGGTGTACAGGCCGGCCGCGAGGCGGCGGATCATGCCGGTGCGCAGCATCAACTGGTGGCTGACGACTTCGGCGTCCGCGGGGACTTCCTTGAGCGTGGGTATTGGGTATTGGGATAGTCGCATGGCCGCCTATCTTACATGAGGCCCCCTGGTATCATGGCATCCTATGGACGAGGAGCCGAGCAACGTGGATGACGAGGGGGAAGCCGGCGAGGGCGCCGAAGACCCACGCCTCAAGCCGCGTGGAGTGTACTGGCTGCCGAATCTGTTGACGACCGGAGCGCTGTTCGCCGGTTTCTACGCGATCGTGGCCGCCATCGACCTGCATTTCGAGAAATCCGGCATCGCGGTGTTCGTCGCCATGGTATTTGACGGCATGGACGGCCGGATTGCGCGTTGGACCCACACCGAGAGCGCCTTCGGCAAGGAGTACGACAGCCTCTCGGACATGGTTTCGTTCGGGCTCGCCCCGGCCATCGTCACCTACCAATGGGGAGTGGCACGCGTCGCCGAGTACGGTCCGGTGTGGAGGCGTCTCGGCTGGCTCGTCTGTTTTTTCTACGCGGCGGCCGCGGCGCTGCGCCTGGCCCGATTCAACTCCCGCATCGCGACCCAGGATAAGAACTATTTCGAAGGCTTGCCGAGTCCCTCGGCCGCCGCGATCGTCGCCGCGCTCGTCTGGCTTGCGAGCGATCGAACGAATATCGGCCTGCCCGGCCTGTTGCTCGCCTTCATCGTCACCGCCTGTGCCGGGGCGCTGATGATCAGCCGATTTTCGTTTCACAGTTTCAAACAGGTGGACGTTGGTGCGCGTGTGCGTTTCACGCACATTCTCTTCGTGCCGCTGTTCTTCGTGCTGCTCGCGGTCTGGCCGCCGGTCACCCTGCTGATCGG
>JABEVI010000024.1 GCA_013044085.1 Steroidobacteraceae bacterium | reverse complement strand
TCGAAGGTCATCGAGCCGCGCCAGATGGTCGCTATCCAGCAGAAGAACAGCACCGCCACCGGTACCGAGATTGCCATGGTGCTGAACATGAAATAGATGTTTGCCGCCGCAGGCATGCCGGAGGTGTACATGTGGTGCGCCCAGACGATCACCGAGAGGAAGCCGATCACGATGAACGAATAGACCTGGGCCTTGTAGCCGTAGACGGCCTTGCGCGCGAACGTCGAGAGGACGTGCGGCAGTATCCCGGCGGTCGGTAACAGCAGGACGTATACCTCGGGGTGACCGAAGAACCAGAACATGTGCTCCCAGAGCACCGGATCGCCGCCTCCCGAGGCGATGAAGAAATGCGTGCCGAAATGCCGGTCGGCGAGCAGCATGAAGGCGGCCGCCATCAGCGCGGGGAAGACCGCGATCAACAGGAAGGCGGTGATCAGCCAGGACCAGGCGAACAGCGGCAGCTTCATCATCGTCATGCCGGGAGCACGCAGGTTCAGTATCGTGACCACGATGTTGATCGAGGCCATCGTCGATGACAGTCCGAGCAGAAACACCGCGAAAATCGCGAAGTCGATGCCCATGCCGCCCTGTTCGGACAATGGAGCGTACATCGTCCAGCCGGTGTCGATCGCGCCATTGCCGACGCCGAAGAGCTGCAGGATCCACGGCATCACGAGAATGATCGCCGCGGGCGGCAGCAGCCAGAAGCCCCAGTTGTTCAGTCGCGGCAGCGCCATGTCGGGCGCACCGATCATCATCGGGATCAGATAATTGGCGAACCCGGCCGTCATCGGCATCAGTGCCGCGAACACCATGACGAGCCCGTGGACGGTGATGATCTGGTTGTAGAGCTCCGGCTTCATGAGCTGCATGTTCGGACTGATCAACTCGATGCGGATCATCATCGCGAGCAGTCCGCCGACCAGGAACATCAGGAGCCCGAACACCATGTACATGGTGCCGATGTCCTTGTGGTTCGTGGCGTACAGCCAGCGCGTGATGCCGCGCGGGGCGTCGTCGCTGTGGCCGCCGTGCGAATCTGCTGAACTCATGATTTGTCTCCGATGTAGAACTTGCTCATGCGATCACTTGCCCTGCTCGACGTCCTTCACCTGGACGGGCTCCACGACCGCGCCGGCGTGGTTGCCGAACGAATTGCGTTCGAAGCTGATGACGGATGCGATGTCCAGAACGCTCAGTTGGGAGGCGAAGGCGGGCATCGGTGTGCCGGGAATTCCGTGCAGCACGATGCCGATGTGATTCTCGACCGGGCCCATGACGACCTTGCCGTCGTGGTAGAAGCCGCGTGCCACTAGATTGGCGATCATCTGCGGCGGCGCGACGAACGGGTGCCCGCCCGCGATCGGCGGGAACGCACCTGGGATTCCGAGGCCGGTCGGCTGGTGACAGGCCGCGCAGATCTTGTCGTAGACGCCCTGGCCGCGCGCGATAAGCTGCGCGGCGGTGAAGGTCTGATTGGCGGCCGCCGCCGTGGCCGCTGCCTTGAGCTTCTGCGCGGCGACCCACTTGGCGAACTCCGGTTGTGTCTTCGCGACGACCACGATCGGCATGAAGGCGTGACCGACACCGCACAATTCGGCGCATTGACCGCGATAGGTGCCGGGCTTCTCGATCTTCACCCAGGTCTCGCGCAACGAGCCCGGAACGGCGTCTTGTTTGATGCCGAAGGCCGGCACCCAAAAGCTGTGGATCACGTCGTCGGAGGCGAGCACGATGTCCACTTTCTCGTTAATCGGCAGCACGAGCGGATGATCGACTTCACGCAGGAAGTGCTTGTCGCGCGGAGCCTTGCCGTAGATTTGATCGAGCGGCGTCGACAGGGAGCTCGTGTATTTGATTCCGTAGCTCGGATACTCGTACTGCCATTTCCACTGGCTGCCGGTCACCCGGACCGTCAGGGCCGGATTGCTCGTGTCGGCGAGCGCGAGAATCGAATGGAAGGCCGGAATACCGAGAATCACGTAGTCGATGAAGCTCAGTGCCAGGAATGGAAGCACGACGAGGACCCACTGCTTGGTGCCCGTCGGGCGCGTGAACGTCGCCGCCTTGTATCCACGGCTCTTGCGGTGGACGAAGATGGAATACAGCACGACGCCGGCCGAGAGCACGAACAGCACAGAGATGATGCTCAGGAACAAATCGTGGATGTACAGTGTCTCGCGCGCGATCGGTGTCACCGGCGTCGGGAAGTTGTAGAAGCGGCGCGCTTGCGCACCCGGGGAGGCGAGAGCCGCCAAGCCGCCGGCCGCGAGCGCCATCATCCCAACGATTTTTCTATCCGCCATGCCTTAACTCTCCCATGCCGCTTTTCAAAGTGCTCCGATCGGCCCCCCTCATCCGTCGTTCCCACGCATCAACCGTACGACCCACGCGACTCATCGTCGTGTCATGAGCCACGAAGCGGACGGTTAGAGCCGGGGAATCAAAGCATCGCCGAGACGTTTCGCTTGCGCGCTTGCCGTGCGGGGGAAGGCAGACGCGGTCGGTATTGCGGGATCGCAGAGCCGTTTGGAATCGTCATGCAGCGAGGATATGCGGATCGATTATGCGAAAATCTGATCGAGATCATTTATCGATTAGTGTCCGCGCGAACTTCTTTTACAGGCATTGACAGGCGGCGGGCGTGCTCGCACCGGGGTTTGCAGCTGCGCGCCTGCGGCGGCAAAAAACGGAGCAAAATCAGTTTTGCCGGGTCCCCCGCGGCGGCGGGGTGCCTTAGCCGTGTGCGCGCGAGATCACCCGCACCGTGTAGCCGCCGGACTTCTCGTCGGCGGCCAGAGTCAGCAGGCCGCGATTCTGCGCCTCGGCGAGCAGGTCGTTGAAAGAGCGGAAGCCGTAGGCGCGTTCGTTGAACCCCGGATGGCGGCGCTTGATGGTCTGCTTGATCATCGAGCCCCAGATCGGTTCGTTCTCACCGCGCTCCTCGGAAACCGCCTCCAGCGTCTCGACGATGAGGTCGAGCGCGTCGGCGAGGTCCGGACCCTTCGGCTCGACCGGTTCCGCAGGTGCCGGCGATGCCGCCGGTGCCGCGGGCTCGGTCGCCGCCGTGACCGCGGGCCTCGACGGGGCCGCGCGCCGGCGGCTGCGGGAAGGTTCCTTGCGAACGAGGTCATCGTAGTAGATGAACTCGTCGCAGTTGTTCAGGAACAGATCCGAGGTTGAGTTCTTCACACCGACGCCGATCACGGTCTTGGCATTTTCCCGCAACTTGCTCACGAGCGGCGAGAAGTCCGAATCGCCGCTCACGATCACGAAGGTGTCGACGTGCCCCTTGGTGTAACACAGGTCGAGGGCGTCCACGACCATGCGGATGTCGGCCGAGTTCTTGCCCGACTGGCGCACATGCGGGATCTCGATCAGTTCGAACGCCGCTTCATGCAGTCCGCGCTTGAATTCCTTGTAGCGGTCGAAGTCGCAATAGGCTTTTTTGACGACGATGTGACCTTTCAGCAGCAGCCGCTCGAGCACCTTGCCGACGTCGAAGCTGCCGAATTTCGCATCGCGCGCGCCGAGCGCGACGTTCTCCAGATCGAGAAACACGGCCATCGTGGCTTCAGAAGATTTCGGACTCATGATCATTCCTCAAGTGGAGTGGTTGCCGGCGCGCAGGCCCGAGGCGATGGCGAGCCAGACGGGAATCGCGAACAGCAGCCAGGGTTGGTTTTGTTGCACCGTGCCGGGCAACAGATGGACCAGCACCGCCGCGAGCGCGGCCGGCAGTTGCAAGGCGATGACGCGCGCCGCCGCCAAGGATGGGTCAGCGCCGCGCCGGCGCCGCCAGAGGGAGAGGGGCAGCACCCAGGCGAGCGGATTGAAGAGCAGCAGGTTCGCGTTGTTCCACGCCACCCGGTGAATCGTCAGCGTCCACAGCGCGAGCAGCACGACGCCCACGAATCCGGCGGCGATGACGTAGGCGGTCGCGAGGGA
>JABEVI010000155.1 GCA_013044085.1 Steroidobacteraceae bacterium | reverse complement strand
GCGCGCAGCTGCGCGCGGATTGCATCCGCCGCGGCCGTGCGCACCACCGGTCCGAGCGTCGTTTCGGGATCAAGGGGATCGCCGAGACGGTATTTGCCGATCAGTTCGATGCATCCGTCGGCAAAGCTCTGATAGACGCTCTCGTGCACGTAGATGCGCTGCAGGCCGCAGCATGATTGCCCGGAGTTGAAATAGGCGCCGTCCACGATGTTTTCGATTGCATGCGGCAGATCGGCGTCGTGGCGCACATAGACCGGATCACATCCGCCGAGTTCGAGGCCGACGCCGATGAAGCGCTCGGCCGCGGCACGCTGCACCGCATGCCCGCCCGCCACCGAACCCGTGAATGCCACGAAGTCGATGCGCGGGTCGCGAATTACACGTTCCGTGCCGGCGTGCTCGAGGTGCAGAACCTGGAACAGGCCCGCAGGGAGCGCCGCCGCGGCGAAGCATTCCGCGAACGTCTCGGCGCACAGCGGCGTTTGCGCCGAGTGCTTGAGCACGACCGCGTTGCCGGCCATCAGCGCCGGCACGACGCTGTTGACGGCGATCAGGTAGGGATAATTCCAGGCGGCGACCGTGAAAACTACGCCGAGCGGTTCGCGGCGGATGAAACGGCGGAAGCCCGGCTTCGGGCCCGGATCCACGTCCGCGAGCGCCGTCGCCGCGATGCCGATCATGTGACGGGCACGCTCGAGCGTGCCGCGCACCTCGCTCGGTGCGTAGCGCAGGGGACGCCCCATCTGCCAGCTGAGCGACTCTGCGATCCCGGCTCCGCGTGCCTCGAACTCGTCGCAGAAACGCTCCAGGATCGCCGCCCGTTCGCCGAGCGGCACCGATCGCCATGTCAGCTGGGCCGCCCGCGCCCGCTGCAGGGCGACATCGATTTCGGCAGGCGTGGCCGTCGTGCGCTCGGCGAGCAGGCGTCCGTCCACGGGGCTAATGGTTTTTAGTGTCATATGATCTCGAAATAGCGGGCCAATTCCCAGTCCGTCACCGCGCGCCGGAACTCGCGTTCCTCCCACTCGCGGCTCGCCGCAAAATGGGCCACGAACGGGGCGCCGAAGAGCTCCCGTGCCGCCTTGGAATGCGCGAGCCGGCCGGCCGCTTCGCTCAAGGTCCGGGGCAGCTGGCGCTTCACCGGCAGCTTGCGATCATAGGCATTGCCGGTAATCGGTTCATCGGGCTCTATTCTATGCTCGATGCCCCACAGGCCGGAACCGATCGCAACGGCGATGGCCAGATAGGGGTTTATGTCCGCGGCCGCAATCCGATATTCGACTCGCTGGCTCGTCGCGCCGCCCTTGATGACGCGCAGGGCGCACGTGCGGTTTTCGATGCCCCAGGTCGCCGCTGTCGGCGCCCAAAATCCCGGTACGAGCCGGGAATAGCTGTTGACGGTCGATGCGACCATCGCGAGCAACTCGGGCATCAGCGCCTGTTGTCCCCCAACGAACCAGCGCATTTCGTCGGACATCTGTTCGGGCTTCGCCGGGTCGTGGAATGCGGACGAGCCGTCCTTGCGCGCGAGCGAGACATGCAGATGACCGCTCTGGCCGGGCAATTCCTGCGACCACTTGGCCATGAAGGTCGCCATAAGGCCGCGGCGCTGGGCGAACACCTTTGTGAAGGTCTTGAACAACGCCGCACGGTCGGCCGCCTCCAGCGCTTCGCTGTAGTGCAACGCCGCTTCAATGACGCCAGGGCCGGTCTCGGTATGCAGGCCCTCGATCGGCATGCGCATGTCAGCCGCCAGCCGGAGCAGTTCCTGATAGAACTCGGCGTGCACGGAACTGCGCAGCATGGAATAGCCGAAATAGCCGGGGGTCAGATTCTTCAGTCCGCGATAGTTCTTGTCGCGCACGCTTTCGGGCGTCTCGTTGAAAACGAAGAATTCGAATTCGGCGGCCGCGGACGCGACGAGGCCCATGTCGGCGGCCCGCTGCAGTACGCGGCGCAGGGTTGCGCGCGGGCAGACCTGCTCGGCGTTGCCGGCGAATTCGCCGAGGAACAGAAGCATGGTGCCCTCAAGCGCAAGCGCCCGGCAGGTATTCGGCAACAGCCGGACCGGTGCGTCGGGAAATGCCGTGTGCCAGCCGGTAAACGTGATGTTGTCATATTGTTGGTCATTTGAATCCCAACCCAGGATCACGTCGCAAAAGCCCATTCCCTTGTCGATCGCGGACAGGAATTTATCCCGGTCAATGTACTTTCCGCGCAGGATCCCGTCGTTGTCGAATACCCCGACTTTGACGTGCTGGAGGTTGCGTTCCTCGACGATGGCACGTGCGTCGGTAATTGTGCGTACTTCTTCAGGCTGCATTACGGCTCCTCGAATGACCGCGCGGCGTAAAATATCGGCGACGGGTGCTTCCCTGGCAATAATTCGCGCGGCTCTCAATCATGGTAGCGCGTCAGCGCATCGCCGAGCGCATCGCGCAAGGGACCGAGCCACTGCGCGTAGTGCCGCCATTGATCGAGTCCCTCGCGGAAGATCGGCCGGCGCACCTGCTCGGAGCTTGCGGTACGCACGCTGCGCGCGTTCTTGTGAAAGTCGATGCAGGCGGACTCGAACTCCAAACCGCAGAAATCGAGAAGGCGGCGCACGTTGCCTTCCAGATCCAGGACGACGTCCTCGTGCACCACGCGCAGCACCCGGCCCGGCAGCACTGCGTCCCAGTGGCGCATCAATTCAAGGTAGGTGCGGTAATAGCGCGCGATGTCCTCGAGCGAGTAGGTGAACTCCTGGCCGTTGGCAAACAACTGCTTGAAATTACTGAAGCAGCAGGCCATCGGCTCGCGCCGCGCATCGATGATTTTCGCGTTCGGCAGGATCAGGTGGACGAGTCCGATGTGCCGGAAGTTGTTCGGCATCTTGTCGATGAAATGGGGCTTGTCAGTGCGGTAGATGCGCGTGTCGGCGAGGTATTTGTCGCCGAGCCCGCGCAGCTCCTCCGGCGACAGGCCGGCGAGCGAGCCCGGGTAGCGTGGATTGTCGAGATCCGGCTCCCGGCCCTGCAGCGCGAGCACCATGCGCTGGATGTCGGACAGTTCCTGAGTGCCCTCGACCCGGGAATGCGAGGCGAGGATCTGTTCGAGCAGCGTCGATCCGGAGCGCGGCAGCCCGACGATGAAGATCGGGTCATTGTTCGGCGCGCCCTGGTCGCGGCGCGCGGCGAAAAACCCGCCGGTGCACACCTCGATCTGCTTGCGGGTGTTGTTCTCGATGATCTCGGGACGGTAGCGGCTCTCCGAACGCTTTAGTGCGTTGCCGCGTTCGTAGTAGCGCCAGGATTCGGCGTGATCGCCCCGGTCCTCGAACGCCTTGCCGAGTGCGAAACACAGGTGGTGGCGGTCGATCAGCGGCGTTTCGGGCGCCGCCTCGGCGGCGCGCATTTGCGCGATTTCCGCGTCCAGAAAGCGGTAGGTCTTGAGGTTGGCGAGGCTCCAGTAGGCGTCGCCGAAATTCGGGCGGACCGCCGCCGCCGCGCGGTAGGACGCGATCGCCTCGTCGCGCCGTCCGATCGTCTTCAGCGAGTGCGCGATCGAAAGATGCAGGTCCGCCGCCCGCGGCGCGCCGGCGAGCAGCTCCCGGTAGAGCGGAATCGCCCGGGCGTGCTCGCCCAAGCCGACGCAGGCGGTCGCATACAGGGTGCGGTAATGCCGGTTGTCCGGATCGAGCCGCAGCAGCTTTTCCAGCTCGTCGCGTCCTTGTTGATACTTGTGACGTTCGATCAGCACCAGCGCGTAGTCATGCCGCGCCGCGCGGTAGTCCGGTGCCATTTCGAGCACCGCCTCGAGCAGCAGTTCGGCATCGTCGAGCACGTCGCGCGCGATGCCGATGCGGGCGAGCAGGCGCATTGCCTCGACGTGGTTGCCGTGCCGGATCAGGAATGCGCGGATCAGGGTCTCGGCGGGCGCCAAGTCGCCGTCCGAGAACAGGCTGGTCGCCTGCACCACGTCGGGCGGTAATTTCGCCAGGATTGCGATGTGTTCGGCGGCGGTGGCGGCGTTGGCTTCGTCGCCCGTCATGCGATACAGACGCTCGAGCATCGCCCAGCTTTGCGGCATCGCCGGATTGATGTTGACGCCGCGCAGGAACGCGTCGATCGCCCGCGGCGCGTCGCGCAGGATCACATGGCAGCAGCCCCGCTCATGGTACAGCCGGCTGAATCGAGGGTGCAGTCGTTCGAGTTCGTCGAGGGTCGCGAGCGCGTCCGGCACCCGGTTCAGCTGGCGCTGATTCGCCGCGATCAGCAGCAGCACGTCGCGGTTCTCGGGCACCCGGGTGGCGAGTTCCATCGCGGCCGCCAAGGCTGCCTCCGCGTGGCCGCCGGCGCTGAGTTCGCGGACGCGGCGCACCTCGGTCTCGATCGGAGAGGACGGCGGCGTCGCGACGTTGGGATCGGCGGCGGGTCGGTTCATGCGGACGGACTTCAAAGAAAAAGGCGGGCATCGTCGCCCGCCTTGGATTTTACTCCTCGAAATGCCGGTGCAGTCGTCAGAACTTGTAGCCGAACTTGATTCCAAGCACGCGCGGTCGCAGCGGCACTTCCGACTTGATGAACTGAGACGACGAGGTGAACACGCTGGCATCCGAATTGCTGAGGTTCGTGCCGTAGATTTCTGTCGTCCAGTGGCCCTTTGCGACGCCGAGGGAGGCGTCGTAGGTGGTATAACCCGGCTGCTCATAGCGCAGCCAGGTGGTGTACGGAATGGCCACGGTATTGCCGTTCACGAAACTCGCCGGCTCGTTCGACATCGAGCCGATGTGATTGCCGCCGACCATCACAAACGCATTGTAATCGCCGAACGACCAGTCATAGCGGGCGCGCAGGTTGAACTCGATCGGCGGCGAGAAGGCCGGCCGGGTGTTGAGCTGACCGAACGGGTTCGGGAAGGACTGGCCCTTGACCTCGGTGATGCAGTTGCCGATGTTCGGTGATCCGACGTAGTTGTCGATCAGGCAGGGCGATGAGGTCTGACTCGCACTGTTCCACGAACTCGATCCCTGCACCGTGAGGCCGTTCGTGACCTTCGCGACGAACTGCAACTCCACGCCGTTGATGCGGTAGTCGGGGCCGTTCGCGACGAATGTCGTGTTGCCGAGGATCGTCGGATCGAACAGCGCGAACTGCACGTTCTTCCAGTCCATACGGTATACCGAGCCGTTCAGCAGCAGGCGGTGATTGAGCCACTCCGACTTCCAGCCGATCTCGTTGTTGGTGAGCGAGTCGGGCGAGTAGCTCAAGGGCGAGGAGTACTGTGGCACGCCGTTCGCGTCCTTCGCCTTGTGGGCGATTGAGCGGTTGAAGCCGCCCGGGCGAAAGCCCTGCGAGAACGTGTAGTACACCATCACGTCCGGCGTGATGTGCCAGGTCAGGTTGGCGCGGCTCTTCAGCCCGCTGAACGTGGTGTTCTCGTGCTCCGCATTGATGTTGGTCGCGCCGGCGTAGCAGCCGTTCGGCACGTTTGTGCAGGCGAGTGGCGTTGTGTACTTGGACCCTACCTCGTCTTCGGTGTAATGATAATAGCGGGTGCCGGCGGTGATGGTGAGCACCTTCGGGATCAGATCGTAATCCACCGACGCGAACACCGCCGTCTGTTTGTAGCCGCGGCGGATGTCCTCGCCGAAGGCGACGTTGTCATTGCGAACGCTCGGGTCCGAGGCGTACACGCCCGGAGGCGGGCCGACGTTGGCGAGGCAAGGCGCACCGCCGGCCTGGGCGGCCGCGAGGTTCGACGGCGTGCAAGACGGGATCGTCTTGTACAGGAAGTTCATGTTGTCGTAGATCTCGAAGTCTTCCCAAAAGACGCCGACGATTCCACGCGTGCGCCAGTTGCCCGGAGTGCTGAGGCGGAACTCGTGGCTCAAGTGGGTGTTTCTGACCTGGTCGTGCCAGGAACTCACAGGCGAGTAACAGGTGGGAGTCGAGCCGCCGGCCGGGACGCCCTGGCCGGGACTGCCGGCTGCGCCGACGCCGCCGCCCGTGCCGCCCGAGCACGTGTAGTAGAAGCCGTAGGCGCTGCGAGTGTAGTTAGAATAATCGTTCGTCTGGTCGATGTTCCGGACGAGGTAGCCTCCGCTGTATACGGCCTTCAGGTCGCCGATCTTGCCGCGGACGGTGAGCGCGGTGTTCTCGAATCTATCCTTGTTGTAGGCGGGGACGAAGGCGGTGACCTGCCAGGGACCGAGCTGCTGCCCATCGGAACCGACCGGGTATTGCGTGAATTCGCCGTCCGCCTCCATGTTCTGGTAACTCTGGGTGATCAGCGCATCCCAGTCGTCATTGATCTTGTACAGCGCACCGAGCCGGAAGCCGGTGTAGGTGAGCGGATTCGAGGCGTTTCGCGCAATCGCGTAGTTGTTGGCGACCGTGTTGTTCGCCGGCACGCAGTAACCGGAGGTCGTCGGCAGTCCGTTCGGGCAGAGGCCATTGGTGCCCGGCTTGATGCCCGCGTAGTAGTTGCCGGTGTCGTTGTTGCTGCGCGTGAACGTGCTCGGGACGTTGTCGATGTAGCCGCCGCGACGGTCGTTGTAAATCGTCGCGCGCACGGCCAGCGTATCCGCGATCAACGGCAGGTTGATGGTCGCATCCACGCTGTCGTTCGGATCGCCGTGGGCGGTCACACCGAAGCTTGCGTCGACGTTGCCTTCGGTCTTGTCGAGCTTCGGCTTGTTGGTGATGTAGCGAATCGCACCGGCCTCGGCACCACCGCCGAACAGAGTGCCCTGCGGGCCTTCCAGTACTTCTACGCGAGCCATGTCGACCATGTAGATGTCGAGGTTGCGCGAGGGGAATTGCAGCGACTGGTCATCGAGATAGGTCGCGACGTTCGGGAACGAGGCGAAGGTCGCGCTCGATTGGTTGCCGGCGAATCCAGAACTCAATCCGCGCATGAAGATGTTGCCCATGCCCGGGCCATTCGAGCCCAGGGTCACGTTCGGCAAATATTTCAGCACGTCATCGAAGGTTGAGATGCTGAGTTGATTCAGTTGTGCACCGGTGATCGCCTGAATCGTGATTGGTACGTTCTGAATCGATTGCGCACGCCGTTGCGCGGTGACAATAATTTCCCGCAGGCCCGATGAGTCAGCGGGGTCGGCCGCCGGCGCCGCCAGCGCGGTCGCCGCGCAGCCGCCGAGAATTGCCGTGATAGCGCAGGCAAGCGCTTTATTTGGTTTCATTTAATCTCCCTGGACAGATTGGTAACGACCAATGCTGGAAAATCCCATTGAGCCGGCGGGCCTTGAACGCCAACTTTTTGTTCTTAGTATTGCGTTCTACTGACAATAAATGACGATTTCGTGACAATCAAGTTTTTATATTATTTCAGTCGTCGCGCGGTGTCCGCAGTGGCGCGGTGCGTGCGTTGCACCGGCCGGGCGTGCGATTATGCGCGTACCCCCCGTAGCGTAAGAGGCGGCGATGAAGTCGATAGTGGAACCGGCGCGCGCCGTCGACGTTATCCTGGAGACGGACGTGTTGGTGGTGGGCAGCGGCCCCGGCGGACTCGCCGCCGCGCTCGCGGCAGCGCGCGCCGGGGCGCGCACCGCGCTGCTCGAACGCAACGGCTGTTTCGGCGGCAACATCACGCAGGTCGGGGTCGAGGGCTTTGCCTGGTACCGCCACGAGCACACCGTCGATTGCGAGGGCATCGGCATCGAATTCGAACAGCGCGCCAAGGCGATGGGTGCGGCCATGCCCGAGCCTCAATCGCTGAGCCAGGCGCTCGACGCGGAGATGTTCAAGTGGGTCGCCGATGTGCTGGTCACGGAGGCGGGCGTGACGCCGCTGCTGCACCGGCTGTGCGTCGCACCGATCATCGACAACGGCGTCGTGCGCGGCGTGATCACCGAGAGCAAGGCCGGACGCGAGGCAATTCTCGCCCGGCGCGTCATCGACGCGACCGGGGATGCGGACATCGCGACGCGCGCGGGCGCGCCGGTACGCAAGTCACCGAAGGCCGAGATGATGTCGGTGTCGGTCATGTTTTCGATGAGCGGCGTCAACAAAGGCCGCTTCATCGAGGCGGTGAAGGCGGACCCACAGACCTACGCCGACTGGGGCGGCAATGGTGAGTGGGATTACGAAACGACGGGCAAGGAGGACAATCTGTTCTCGCCGTTCCTGCGCAAGCCGTTCAAGCGGGCGCTCGCCGCTGGCCTCATCCCGCCCAATCTTCACACGATCGCGGGCACCTGGGGTACGGTCACGGATCAAGGGGATCTGACCTATTTGAATCTCGTGCACATCCCGGAAATCGACGGCACCGATCCCGGCGACCTCACGGCCGGGGAGATGCGCGGCCGGGGCGAGGCGATACACGCGCTGGCAGCGCTGCGCGGCTTCATGCCGGGTTGCGAGACCGCAAAACTGCGCAACTTCGGCATGACATTGGGCATCCGCGACACCCGCAAGATTGATGCCCTTTACAACCTCACCGGCAACGACGTGCGCGAACAGGGACGCTTCGACGACGCCGTCGGCATATTCCCCGAGTTCATCGACGGCTACGGCATACTGATCCTGCCGACCACCGGGCGATATTGGCAGCTGCCCTACAGGGCCTTGGTGCCCAAGGGAGTCGGCAACCTGTTGGTGGCCGGGCGCTGCATCGGCGGCGACAAGATTTCGCATGCTTCCGCGCGCAACATGATGTGCTGTGCGGTGAGCGGGCAGGGGGCGGGGGTCGCCGCGGCCGTATCATTGCGGCGTGACGAGGCGCTCGACCGGTTGGACATCGGCGCCGTGCAAAAGGAACTGGCGCGGCAGGGTGCGCGCTACCAATGAATCGGCAGACGAGCCGCACAGAGGCCGGGGCCTCGCCGCTGCGCTGGTGGGTGCTCGTACTGGCGGCGCTCGCCGTATCCAGCAGCTACTACGAGGACGACGTGATCGGCCCGATCGCCGACCTGTTGCACCGGCAGCGCGGCTTCGGTCAGGCGCAGCTCGGGATGCTGAACGGCGTGATCAGCATTCCGAACGTGGCGCTTGCGCTCATCAACGGCATTCTGATCGACCGCTTCGGTGCGGCGCGTGTCGCTTTCTGGGCTGCGGCAGTCGGCGTGCTCGGAGCCGCGCTAACCGCGGTCGGCAACCCCTATGGACTCATGGTCGTCGGCCGGTTTCTGTTCGGCATCAGCGAGGGCGCGATTTTCATCGCCCTTGTCGCCGCGTTGGCGCGGTGGTTTTCGCGCAGTGGCATCGCGCTCGCGACCTCCTTGTACCTATCGCTCGCGCGGGTCGGCTCCTATGCGGTCGACACCTCGACGGCGTGGGCGCGGCCCCTGTACGAACGGGGTTGGCAGGCGCCGCTGTGGCTCGGCGCAGGCGTCACGTTGGCGGGCTTCGCGGCGGCCGCGCTGCTGTACCTGATCGACCGCCGCCGTCGGCCGGCAGCCGCGGCCGCGAATGGTGTTGCGGCGCCGCGGATGAATCTTCAAGATTTGTTGAAATTCGACCGATCCTATTGGTACATCCTCGGGCTGCACGTGCTCTACGCGGCGGTGTTCTTTCCGTTCCGTACCACCTATGCGATCGAGTATTTCCAACACGCCAAGGGACTGACTTTGCAACAAGCGGGGCTCGCAAACAGCTGGGTGTTCTTCGCCGCCATCTTCGCCACGCCTTTTTTCGGGCTGATCGCGGACCGCTTCGGCCACCGGGCGTTGATGCTCGTGATCGGCACTTTGCTGCTGCCGCTGACCTTCGTGGTGCTGGGGCTGACGAATGAAAGCCTGTGGATCTCGACGGTCATGATGGGGATCAGTTTCTCGCTGGTCCCCGCGGTGATCTGGCCGGCGACAACCCTGATTGTCGAACCAAGCCGGCTCGGGACCGGTCTCGGGCTCATCACGCTTATCCAGGCGCTCGGCATGGCGGCCTCGAATCTCGCCGCCGGTATACTCGCCGATCGGGCGGGCGCGTCGGCAGCGAATCCCGCCGGCTACGACGTCATGCTGTGGTTCTTCTTCCTTCTCGGGCTGGTCGCGTTGGCCGCTGCGTTGATGTTGTGGCGTCGTGAACTGGGTCCCGACGGCCATGGATTGGAGGAGGCGCGGAGTGCGCCTCTGCCGGCCGTGGCGTGATGGCGCGCGCAAGCGAAGCCGGTCAAACGTCGCGTGGTCGCCGCCATCCTT